>JBILDB010000262.1:0-3885 GCA_044352805.1 Cyanobium sp. | reverse complement strand
GGCGATCAGCACGATGGTGGTGCGGGGGGCACCCTTGATCGGCGTGGCGGGGGCCTATGGGTTGATGTTGGCCCTGCAGCAGGATCCAACCGATAGGGCCCTGGCGGTGGCCTTCGAGCGACTTAATGACACCCGACCCACGGCAGTGAATCTGCGCTGGGCCCTGGAGCGGGTGCGGCAACGGGTGGCTTCCCTGCCGGAGTCGCAGCGGGCCGAGGCGGCCCAGGCCGAGGCTGGCGCCATCGCTGAGGAGGACGTGGCCATGTGCGAGGCCATCGGCGACCACGGCCTGCGCCTGTTCCAGGAGCTGGCGGCGGCGCGGCCGGCACAGCGCCAGAACCGCCCCTTCAATGTGTTGACCCACTGCAATGCGGGTTGGTTGGCGACGGTGGACTGGGGCACGGCCCTGGCGCCGATCTATAAGGCGCACCGCTCCGGGATGGCCATCCATGTGTGGGTTGATGAAACCCGACCCCGCAACCAGGGGGCCAGCCTCACCGCTTTTGAATTGGGACGGGAGGGTGTTCCCCACACCGTCATCGTCGACAACGCCGGCGGCCACCTGATGCAGCACGGCGAGGTAGATGCGGTGATCGTCGGCACCGATCGCACCACCCGCAGCGGCGATGTCTGCAACAAGATCGGCACCTATCTCAAGGCCCTAGCCGCCCACGACAACGGCGTGCCGTTCTACGTGGCCCTGCCCAGTTCCACCATCGACTGGAGCCTGGATGATGGCGTGGCCGAAATCCCGATCGAGGCCCGCTCTGCAAGGGAGGTCACCCACATCCAGGGTCGCCGCGATGGCGACGCCAGCGCCCCAGCTGCAGGCGACCTGGCCAGCGTCCAGTTGAGCCCCGATGGCAGCGCCGGCTTCAACCCCGCCTTTGATGTCACCCCGGCCCGGCTGGTCACCTCCCTGATCACCGAGCGGGGGGTGGCGGCGGCGAGTGAGGCGGGGCTGAAGGGGTTGTTTCAAGACCTTAGACGCGCCGACCACTGATGAACCGTAACAAGATAGAAATGATGGCAATGACCAAGAGGATATGAATCAGTCCGCCCATTGTGTAGGAAGTGACTAATCCAAGAATCCAGAGAATGACAAGGACAATGGCGAGGGATTCAAGCATGATTTTTACCGGAATGGTGATTAAGGTCAATCAATAACGTTGCTTTGCGTAGAAGGCGACTTTTGGGTCCACCTGAGGGCTCTGAAATAGAAGCTCAGTTAAGGCTGTCGGCCAGATCGCCGGCGGCGTCAGAGACTTTCTCTGCTATGGATTTGGCCCCTTGCTTGATGTCTTGCTGCGTTCCCTTAGCCGATCCCTGAACCTGCTTGACTTTCCCTTTGATTTGCTCGCTGGGCTTGCCAGTTAGTTCACCATAAGCCGATTGCACTTTGCCCTCAGTCTCCTTAGCTTTCGCATCCATTTTCTGGGCCATGGTTGCGAGGATCTGAGGGGTAATTGCCTGATTGTTGGTTGTGGCTACCGCAGGTAAAGGCATCAGCATCCAGGAGGACAAGCATATCAAACTTGCTAATAGTTTCACCGTTGAGTTTTTTAGAATTGCAGCAATTTGCTTGGTAAGAATTTCCATGGAGCCTCATGTCTGTGGGTTGTTTTCATCCTACCTATTTCATGTTGTGCCCGCCCTCAGGGCTGACCCTTGAGGCTTTTCGGGGCCTGTCTGCTTGGCTTAAACCCATTCATCGCAGTTGTTTATGGCAAAGCTACAAATAATGAACGCATTATTTTAAATGACATGTTTAGGCTGAATTGTTAGGTGGCGAAATCGGGAGTGGTTGTATTTGTACTTATGCAAGCAGGCCCAGCCTTGCCAGGGTTGGGATTTTCCCGCCCATGATGACCGCGTGGCGGGGGTGCTTGCCCGTCAATAGGTCTCCCCATCCCACAGATTCGCCATGGTGTAAGGCCCACCATCTAGACACCAGAAGCGCCCATCAATCAGGCGCTGTCCCCCATCAATAGCGACCAGGCGCGTCATCTGATCTTCATTGAGACCCATGGCGGCGGCGGCCAGGTTCTCGGCCAGTCGTTCGGGATGCACGGATTTAGGAATCACGGCGGTGCCACAGCCAATCCCCCAAGCCAGCAGTACCTGGGCTGGCGTGATTTGCCGTTCCGCAGCGATCGCCACCACCACCGGGTGCTGGAGCACCACCGGCGGCCGGGTGTCACTAGTGGCCCCGAGCGGGGCGTAGGCGGTGAGCTGGATGCCGGAGGTGTGGCAGTAGCTGAGCAGATCGTTTTGCTGCAGCAGGGGGTGGCGCTCCACCTGCAACACCTCCGGCTGGATCCGGGCTGAAGCGGCCAGGGCCATCAATTTGGTGCGGCTGAAATTGGACACACCGATATGGCGGGTCAGGCCGGCTGCCACCAGATCCTCCATGGCGGCCCAGGTGGCGGCTAGGGGCACCTGGGCAAGACCGAATTGGTCCGCTGCGCTGGAGGGCATGGCCACGCCACGGCGCTGGGCCACGGGCCAGTGCATCAGGTAGAGATCCAGCTGCTCCAGGCCCAGATCCCCCAGGGTCCGCTCCAGGGCCGGACGCACCTCCTCGGGTTCATGGCAGTCATTCCATAGCTTGGAGGTAATCCACAGCTCCTGGCGCTGCACGTTGCCCGCGTCAATAGCTCCCTTGATGGCTTCGCCGATCTGGGCCTCATTGCCATAAATCGCGGCGGCGTCAATGTGGCGGTAACCCAGATCCAGGGCGATGCGCACCGTGGCGGTGGTCTGCTCAGGCGGCAGCCGCCAGGTGCCCAGGCCCAGGGCCGGCATGACGTCGCCATGGCGGAAGTTGAGGTTCGGCATGGGTGGGTGGGGGTGAAGAGAAGCCGTGGGTGGCCGTTGGCGGGGGCTACGCCAGGGGAGCTTCAGGCCATTGAATGCACCCCGATCAGGTTCCCTTCGGTGTCGATCAGCAGGGAGATAAAGCCAAATTGGCCAATCGACTTCTTGGCGGCGTAGACCTGGCCGCCGGCAGCAACTGTCCGGCTCTCTTGGATGGTGGTGTCGCTGCTGCTGAAGTAAACCAGGGTGCCGCCTCCCCTTGAGGGCACACCCTCCATCTTGACCAGGGCGCCGCCGGCACCCCACTGGCCGGGATCGGCGGGGAAGGCCCACATGGGGATGTCGGTTTGCAGTTTCTCGAGCTTGAAATCAAACACCGCTTCGTAGAACGTTTTGGCCCGTCCAAGATCCTGCACATAGATCTCCACCCAGGTGAAGGGATTGGCGGCCATGGTGTTTGCTGACGAGGGATGGTGAGAAAGCTTAAGTCCGTCTGGGGGCCGAGGCCTATTCAGTGACGGTTGTGAATATTAGAATGATGTCTGCTGCATGACAGATATTCTTCATGTTCCAAACAAATTACTGTCAGGAACTATAACGGTCTTGTTCGCTTAATTGGTATTTGTTCGCGGCAAGCTTCACTTAGTTTGAAGAGGTACTGAATCCCACTTTGCCAATGACTTAGTCAGTCAATAGTTCTTCGGGAGCGCCAACCAGGCTTCCTACCCTTCACAGTTACGGCTACAGCTACAGCCACAAGTACAGCCATAAGCATTGAACACCTTGGCAACATTGTGTCAGTGCACCTCTACTTGTGATCACCAAACCATCTACCTCCTCCAACGAGCAGAACCATGAGTGAGTATCTTTCCCAAGGCGTCGATGAAGTGCCTGATTTTACAGCCATTGGCCTGACTGACAGCAGTGAAGTTGCCGCCAACGCGGAAACGTTTAACGCGGCACTTGCCACGCTTCAGGATGTGGAAGCCCTGGCTATTTCGGGCTGCGTAACAGCCAGTGTCTCTGGAAACAAAATTTGCTTTACGATTCCCATCTTTGGCAAGTTTT
>JBILDB010000261.1:0-3886 GCA_044352805.1 Cyanobium sp. | reverse complement strand
CCGCGTCGGTGATTTCGGACTCCTGCTCGGCATGCTGGGCCTGTTTTGGGCCACTGGCAGTTTCGGTTTCGAAGAGATTGGCATCCGCCTGCAGCAAGCTGTCGCCAACAGATCCCTATCAACGGCAGTGGCGGTTCTGCTCTGCCTGCTGGTGTTTATGGGCCCGATGGCCAAATCGGCCCAGTTTCCCCTCCATGTTTGGCTGCCCGACGCCATGGAGGGCCCGACCCCCATCTCCGCCCTGATCCATGCGGCCACCATGGTGGCCGCCGGGGTGTTCCTGGTGGCCCGCCTGCAGCCGGTCTATGCCCCCTTCCCCGCTGTCCAAGCCGTGATCGCCGTCATCGGCACAATCACCTTGTTTCTGGGCGCTTCCATCGCACTCACCCAGCAGGATCTCAAAAAGGGGCTGGCGTATAGCACCGTCTCCCAGCTGGGTTACATGATGCTGGCCATGGGTTGCGGCGCCCCCGTTGCCGGCATGTTCCACCTGGTAACCCACGCCTTCTTCAAGGCCATGCTTTTCCTTGGCTCAGGCTCGGTGATCCATGCCATGGAGGAGGTGGTGGGCCATGAACCCGTGCTGGCCCAAGACATGCGCCTAATGGGGGGGTTACGCCGTTACATGCCGGTCACCGCCAGTACCTTTCTGATTGGCTGCATCGCCATCGCCGGCATCCCCCCCTTGGCAGGCTTCTGGAGCAAGGACGAAATCCTCGGCCAGGCCTTCCATCACTTCCCGATCCTCTGGGCTGCCGGTTTTCTGACGGCGGGCATGACGGCCTTTTACATGTTCCGCCTTTACTTCCTCACCTTTGAGGGCAGTTTCAGGGGCAACGACAAGGGTCTGCAGGCCCAGCTGCTTGCCGCCGCAGGTAAGTCAATCGATCACGAACATGCTGAACAAGGTGATAGCCACCACGCCGACCATCCCCATGAATCGGGCTGGCAGATGGTTACACCCCTGGTGGTTTTAGCTGTTCCCTCGGTGCTGATCGGTTTGCTGGGGATGCCTTGGAACAGTCGTTTTGCGGCTCTGGTGGACCCCCATGAAGCCGTCGAGATGGCGGAAAATTTCTCGTGGCAGGACTTTCTGCCCCTGGCCGGTTCCTCGGTGGCCATTTCGGTGGCGGGCATCAGCCTGGCGGTGCTGGCCTATGCCCTGCACCGCATCGATCTGGGCCAGGCGGCGGCGGCCCGTTTTCCCGCCGTCAACAGATTTCTGGCCAACAAGTGGAACTTGGATTCCATTAACGACAAACTCTTCGTCCAAGGCAGTCGCAAGATTGCCCGCAAGGTGTTGGATGTCGATTCCAAGGTGGTTGATGGGGTTGTGAACCTCACCGGCCTACTCACCCTGGGCAGTGGCGAGGGTCTCAAGTATTTCGAAACCGGCCGGGTCCAGTTCTATGCCCTGATCGTTTTTGGCGGTGTCATAGCCATGGTCGTCCTGTTTGGAGCCTTCGGCTAAGCCCCTGAGCGGCGCAAGCCCCCCCCTGGGATACGGTCGAATTCTCAATCAACTCGGCCCTCAGGTCATCAAGCCACCATCTGATTCGGTGTAACCCCAGAGATGGGCCATAAATGGGTTGACTGCCTGGATTAGCTGACTATGGCCGTAGATAATCTCTATAGCTGCAATTGGAGCGGCTGAGTCGATTTCGAACCTGATTTACCACCAGAAAAGGTCGGCATAGGAGTTCTTCCCTGCCCTTATGGGCCCACATGCTCCCTGCAAGAACGCATCAGTATCAAGCAATGATTGGGGCATGACTTAGCAGCCGATCGATCAGCTGTATCTGCTTAGGCAGGCAAACGGTCTCTAGATCGAAGCGGTTAACTACGCTGATTCGAGCCGCCTGACGGATTTGGGTAAATTGCTCTGGGTTGTTTAAAACCTGCGACACAGTCTCCACTAGGGCTTGCTGATCAAAAAAGTCCACCAGCAGGCCATTTTCTCCATTGCAGATTACCTCTTGCACCGGTGGTGTCGCACTCCCCACCACCAAAGCGCCTGCCGCCATAGCCTCCAAACAACTCCAGCCCAGCACAAAAGGATAAGTGAAATAAACATGGCAGGCACTAACCTGCAGCAGAGTGAGATAATCTCCATAGGCGAGATTACCAGTAAAAAATACTCTACTTAGATCGAGATCATCATTCACCTCCTGCAGAAAGATGTCTTTCCAACTTTTACCCTCGGGCGCAGCGGCTCCATAGCTCACTCCGTGACCGCCCACAATCACGGTTATGGCATTTGGGCATCTTTGCTGGATCGAGGGCAATGCCCGCATGAACCGGTGGTAGCCACGGTAAGGCTCAAGGTTGCGGTTCACAAAAGTGAGTACAGGATCGCCATTGCGAATATCTGTACCTTGGCGACCGAGGCGCAAGTGCGCGCCTGGATTGGGGACTACCTGGTTAGTATTGATGCCATCATGGATCACCTCAATGCGATCCCTGGCCCAGGCGGGATAGGTGCTGGCCTGGAAATGGGTGGGCGATAGAGCGGCGGTCATGTTTTCGAGGCCCATCATGCTTGGACCTGACTTGGCGGTCACCCGCGCTGCTGACTGCCAATCCGCAAGCGAAAATTCGGGGTCAAATCCCACATCCAAACCGGCGCTACTATAGAAAAATTCCAGGAAGTGCAGTTGGGGAACTTGGGGCCAGATGTGATGCAGAAACAACATCTCACCCCAGCCGGGATGCCCAACAATGAGGTCTGGGCACCAACCATCGCCTTTGAGCTTAAAAGCCGCCGCCGCCGCCGCTTCGCCTCGAATCAGCTTGGTTTCGGTGTCATGGGCCCACGGGTGGGCATCAAGGCAGGTGCCCCGTTGGGCTTGCCACTTCTCCAGTACAACTCCCTGGGTGGCGTATGGCAGGCCTTTTTTAGCTTGCCTGAGGGCCTTCACGCTGTGGTTGCGCTGGGCCAAGGCCGGTGCCAGGTGTTTGAACTGCCCGGGAAAGTTTTGATGAACAAAGAGAATGTTCAAGCGCTTCACCTAGCCGATGCCTGAGGCTGAGCTTGCCTCAATCTCTTTACTTTAGGGCTTAACTGTAGAACCCCATAGCAACCTGTGAAATGCCTGTAAGGGCCTGCGAGCGATTGGGACTTCTTTTGGGCCGTTGCCAAACTGCCCACCAATTGTATTGCAAGGTATTCTCAGCCGCAAAGACTCAGTCTGCTGTTGCGTATCGAAAACGCGGATACATGCGGCGGCCCTCCAACTGCCAGTGATCGTGCCGCTCATGTAGCACCGCGCCCTGCAGCAGCAGGGTAATCGCCGCGTCATTGGCAAAGATGCTGACGACGCAGGTGCAAGGATCCGGCCATCGTCAAAAAAGAGGCCCTCGGCCTGAGCGAACCGGAGCTGGGGCCACCCAGGGCCCCGCTGGAGAAAAAAGAACTGGGTATTCATAGGGTTTTTAATGGCTGGCTGGCGAAGGCAAATGGCGAATGGTCGCTTTGCCGAACCAGCAGCGACCTGCTGAAGCTTGGCAAAGACATCACGGCAATGGCCTAAGAGGGCCAGGGAAGCCAGATTCCCTCATCTGGCACCGAAAAACAGCACTCCTCAGGCAGCCGTTGGCCAGGTCTATGGGAATCATCAGCCGACCGGAGGTTGCCAGGCCAGCTTGCGCCAGCGAGGCGAGGTGGTTCATTCAATAGCCAACTCCAGCCCTTGGACTGGCAAGAAGCACCTCCGCCACTGGACCCCTTGCAAACTTCCAATGGAGCCCCCCCCAGCCCCTCCTTCCTTCCCTCTCCCCCTCTCAGCCTCTCGGCCTCTCGGCCTCTCCCCCCGTCCCCCCAACCCCCCAAAAGCTGACGCCCTTGCCCCACCGGGGCGTAAGCGAGCAAAGCGAGCGTGCCCCGGTG
>JBILDB010000035.1:0-12498 GCA_044352805.1 Cyanobium sp. | reverse complement strand
AGCCGCAGGCGGCGGCCACGGCGGCGGCGCGCTCGCCATCGAGGTCGATCACGGCCAGGTCGGCGCCGGCGGCGGCAAAGGCCCGAGCCGTCGCTTCGCCGATCGCCCCGCCGCCGCCGGTGACCAGAACTACCTGACGGGCCAGGGGCTTCTCGGCAGCCTTGCCCAGTTTGGCCTGCTCCAGGCTCCAGTACTCCATGTCAAAGGTGTCGTCCTCATTGACGGGCCGAAAGCTGCCGATGCTCTCGGCCGCTACCAAAGTGGTGGCCCAAGCTTCAGCGATGTCGGCGGTGACCGCGGCATCGGCGGCGGAGCGGCCCACACCGATCAGGCCATGGCCAGGCAGGGCCAGCAGGCGCGGCAGGGGATCAAGGGGGGTTTTACCACCGCCGACGCGCTGGTTCTGGCGGTTGAAATAGGCCCTGTAGTTGGCCAGATAAGTTGCCAGGGCAGCCTCCACCTGGGTTCCCCAGGCGAGCAAGGCCCCGGGATCAACGGCGGCCCGGTCGGCAGCGGCGGGGGGAGGGGGCAGCACCAGGGGCCAGGCCTTGGTGCGGATCACATGGTCCGGGGTGGCCACGCCCCGACTGGCCCAGTCCGGCAAACGGGCGTCATCCACAACGGAGCGGGTTAGGGGGGTGTCGCGCAGCGCCAAAATCCAATGGGCGGGACAGCCAGCGGTGATGGCGGCCCGGCCCAGGGCCCCCCGCAGAATTGGCAGCAACGCCGCCGCAGGCACTGGGGACTTCGGCAAGGCCACCGGCTGGAGCGTGCACCGACCCTGGCCCAGGCATTCTTCGGCCTGCCGCACCAGCTCGATCATGCGGCTGTAGCTCTGCTCGGCCGTGGCGCCAAAGGAAAAGAGACCGTGCTGCAGCAGCACCATGCCCTCCAGCTCAGGCCCCCCCTGGGCGAGACGCCGGGCCTCGGCGGCTTCCCAAGCAGCGGCGCAGGCCTTTGCCAACGCAAAACCGGGCATCACATAGGGAACTAGGGCGACCCGCTCCCCAAACACCTGGCGGCACACCTGGGCAGCATCGCTCTGGTCGGCGAGGGCCAGCAGGGCGGTGGAGTGGGTGTGATCGACAAAGGTGTGGGGCAGAAAGGCATGCAGCAGCGCCTCCACCGAGGGGTTAGGGGCCGCGGGATCGATCAGGTTCTGGCGTTGGGCGGCCACCATCGCCTCATCACTGAGGGCATCAAGGACCCTCAGGGCGCGCAGCGGTTCAAGGCGCACCGCTGGGTGGCCGGGGGGCTCAATGGTGCCCAGATCCCAGCCACTGCCCTTGACACAAAGGACTGAGATCGGTTCACCGAGCAGGCCCACCACGGTGGTCTTAACGGAAGTATTGCCACCGCCATGGAGCACCAACTGGGGATCTGCCCCCAGCAAGCGAGCGCTGTAGGTGCGCAGGGCCAGATCGGGGCCCACTCCCTGGGCCCCGTAGCGGGCGATTGCCTCATCGGCGTCGCTATCCGACCAGCGGTTTTGGACGGGCATGGCAGGGAAGCTGCAAGGCCAAGAGGCTAGGGGGCAGGGGGGCTGGCATCTCCCTGGAGCACCACCGCAAGGCAGGCACGGACCTGTTGCTCGGCTCTATCAAAGGACGCATGGGCCAATCGAGCAGCCGGAGGCTGTGGGGCGCCAACCCCAAGGCAAAAACAGTGTTTTAAAAAAGCAAGAAGTCTGTCTAATCTGAACGGGGAGTTCCTAGCTCCCACCGGCCAAACGTCCCCAGATTCTTCACATCGCTCCATGGCGCTGCGCACGCTGCTGTTCTTGATCACCAACCTGGCGGTGATGCTCACGATCTCGTTGATCTTGAATGTGCTCACGGCCATTGGCTTGCTCCCCCCGGATCTGCCCCTGTTGCCGCTGCTGATCGGTTCGTTTTTCTGGGGCGTAGTGGGGGCCTGGATCTCCCTGCAGTTTTCCGCCGAATCGGCCAAGCGGATGATGGGCATCCAGCTGGTGGGACAGGGGGGCGGCGGCACCGAGCGCTGGCTCAGTGACACTGTGGCCGGGCTAGCCCAGAGGGCCGGCGTGCCAATGCCCGAAGTGGGAATCTATGAATCTCCCGAATGGAACGCCTTCGCCACCGGCCCCTCCCCCAGTCGGGCCTTGGTGGCGGTGTCCACCGGCATCCTGCAGGGCATGCCCGAACCCGAACTGGAAGCGGTGCTTGCCCATGAGATGAGCCATGTCAGCAATGGCGACATGGTGACAATGACCCTGCTCCAAGGGGTGATCAACGCCTTCGTGATGTTCCTGTCACGGGCGGTGGTCTTTTTGTTGCCCAATCGTTCCAGCGAGGAAGGAAGGCAATACGGACCACCCCCGACGATGCTGCTCGTGTGGCCCCTGGAAATTCTGTTGGGGGTGTTGGGTTCGCTAGTAACGGCATGGTTTTCCAGGCACCGGGAATACCGGGCCGATGCCGGGGCCGCCCGTCTCACAAACCCCGAAACCATGGCAAGCGCCCTTTCGCGGCTCGGAAATATGGAGAATCTTCAGGATCCCCGTGACGAACCCACCCTGGCGACTCTGAAAATCAATGAACCGCCAGGGTTTCTACGGCTGTTCGCAAGCCACCCGCCGATTGAAAAGCGCATCCGGGCCCTACGCCAGATCAACCCCAAATCCACTCTGTTCTGAATTTGCCCCTGTACTTGCGCCCCTCTGCCGCCCCTTCCTTTGGCCTTTGGGATTTGAGAGCTGGTTTGTCGGGGCAGTTGGGGCGTAAGGATTTCACTAAAGCCCAGAGGGACGAAGAACTTACCCTCAAGATGAAACTGCAGGGATCAAAACCGGAGAACCCGATGTCCGCTCAGTCCTCCGCTCGGCCGGAGGGCGAGAAGGATCAATAGAAATTAATCACATTTAAGAATGGGTTATTGTCTACACCCAGCCGCATCTCCCCAATGGGGTGTGACTGGGTTTATAAAACCGACTGAAATGCAAAATAAAGGTCGTAATAATTTAGTCACTACTTCAGACAGAAGCTACATATCACTGCCAATATAAAACCTTAAAGTCGTGCACTGTCAAAATTAAAGTAGATAAATAATCCCAAATAGCACGACCCAAATGCCATCAACAAAATGCCAGTACAATTCGGCAGCTTCCAGGCCAAAATGGGAATCACGGTTGATCGAACCGCCGGACCGGGCTTGCCACCAAACGATCAAAATCATCATTACTCCCAGGGTCACATGTAAACCATGAAAACCAGTCAAAACATAAAAGGTGCTTGCAAAAAGATTGGATGTGAGTCCAAAGGGCAATTTGAAATATTCCAGCATCTGACTAGCCAAAAAGGCTGCCCCCATAGCTGCGGTGATCAACAACCACAAGCGACAACCAAAGGCATCGCCGAGCCGCAATTTCCGGGCCGCCCGGTGGAATGTCAAGCTGCTTGCCACCAACAGGGCCGTGTTGATAGTAGGGAGCAAAAGCTCAAGTTCATAAACACCGCCGGGGGGCAAGGGATTGACGGCTCGAAAGGTGAGATAGGCCGCAAATAACCCGGCAAAGGTCATGCCATCGCCGACAAGAAAAAGGACCAAACCAAACATCCGAAAATCGCCGTGATGCTCTTCGTGATCGCCTAATTGGTGCTGGTCGCTGGAGGACTGCAGCTCTGGAGTCGACTCGATCGCCTGGGCAGTCATTGAGGTGGTGGTGCTGGAAGCTGAAGAAAGGCTGGTCATGGCGTGGTTGTCTCCGCAATTCCGTAACCGTAGGGATGTTCCACATGGGGGGCCGCTCCAACCCAGTTCTCTACTGGAGGCGGTGAGCTGGTGAGCCACTCCGGTGTAAGAGCGCGCCAGGGGTTGTTACCGGCCAGCCGACCATGCCAGGCGCTGTGGATGACGTTGATGAGAAACGGCAAAGTGCTTAAGGCCATCAATAAAGCCCCCACACTGCTGATCTGATTCATCAGGGTGAATTGGGGGTCATACTCGGAAACTCGGCGAGGCATACCATTCATTCCCAGCCAGTGCTGGGGTCCAAAACAAAGATTAAAACCGACAAATGTGAGTACAAAATGGAGGATACCTAAAGGCTCATTAAGCATCCGACCGGTAAACTTAGGATACCAATGATAAACGGCACTGAAGATGATAAACACAGTTCCTCCATATACAATGTAATGGAAATGGGCAACCACGAAATAAGTATCATGCACATGAATATCGAATGGCACTTGGGCAAGTGCTACACCAGTAATACCTCCAAGCACGAAATTAACTATGAAAGCACAGGCGAATAGTATTGCACTATTGAGGGCAATCTTACCTCCCCACAGAGTGGCTAGCCAATTGAAGAATTTGATACCTGTCGGAACAGCAATGAAGGAGGTGGCAATCGTGAAAAACAGACGCATCCATGGCGGCGTGCCACTAGTGAACATGTGATGGGCCCATACGATTAATCCAAGAAAAACAATCGCCAAAATCGAATAGACCATGGTGGTATATCCAAACAGAGGCTTGCGGGCATGGACAGGCAGGATTTCGCTAACGAGACCAAATGCAGGCAAAACCATGATATAAACAGCAGGATGGGAATAAAACCAGAAAAGATGTTGATAAACCACCGCATTTCCCCCAATAGTTGGATTAAAGAATCCGGTATGGGCAACTATATCGAAAGCCAACATCACCAGAGTTCCGGCCAGAACAGGGGTGGACAGCACCACCAAAACACTGGTGCCCAGCATGGCCCAGCAATACATCGGTAACTGCATCATCTTCAAACCGGGACGCCGTAGTTTCAAAATAGTTACAATAAAGTTAATGCCACCCAAAATAGAACTTCCGCCCAAAAGCAAGACGCTGAAGATCCAGATCAACTGGCCAAGGGCGGGCGTCCTCAGGCTTAGGGGGGGATAGGCAGTCCAGCCAGACTGGGAGGCCCCACCTATAAAAAAGCTAGCAATCAGTAGGAGTCCCGCTGGGGGAATCATCCAAAAGGCAACGGCATTGAGCCTGGGGAAAGCCATGTCTCGGGCCCCCACGTAAAAAGGGATTAGATAATTCCCGAAGGCGCCATTGACTACGGGCACAATCCAGAGAAAAATCATAATCGTGCCATGCATAGTAAGAACTTCGTTATAAACTTCACGGCTCAGATAATCAGATATAGGCGTGGCCAACTCGGTGCGAATCATACCCGCCAACACACCACCAACCAAATAAAACAGAAAACCGGTCACAAGGTATTGAATACCTACGACCTTGTGATCGAGACTGAAACTCAAATACCGCAGCCAACTACCATGGTTAGGAAGAAGGGAAACGGGCAGTTCTGTGGTGGATTCCATGGCCAAGTGGTTGGTGATTTAGGCGACAGGGGGGGTGTTTTTAGTGAGCCACTGATCAAAATCCCCGCGGTCGTGGACCACAACGGAGGTGCGCATACCACCGTGATAGGGGCCACAGAGCTCGGCGCAAATGATCGGGTAGGTGCCAGGGCGGTTGGCGGTGAAGGTGAGAACCGTTGGCTGGCCGGGAATAATGTCTTGCTTTATACGGAACTGGGGAACCCAGAAGGCATGGATGACATCATTGGCCTTCATCCGTAACTCCACCTTCTCACCTTCGGGAACATGCAGTTCTCCCGTAGTGATGTTGCCAGTGGGATAGTGGAAAATAAAGGCGAACTGGAGGGCCGTTACATCCACGGTCAAATCAGCAGTTTCACCTGAGACAGTGCTGATGCCACCCCAGACGCGATCGTCAGAGCCTGGATCGCTCGCAGGCATTGAGTGCATAACGCTGTGATCGGCCAAGGGAGCCATGCCCCCCATGCGCTCATAAATATTGTAACTATAAAGTCCTACAAACAAAACAACTACGGCGGGAATGGCAGTCCACACAATTTCCAAAGGCAAATTACCTTCAATGGCCGCTCCGTCGCCGAAGTCCCCCGCTTGGCGACGAAAACGCACCAAGCTGTAAAGCAACAGGCCACAAATCCCTAAAAACAGCATCGTGCCGATGCTAAATAAAACCCGAAACAGTTCGTCATAAACGGGAGCATTCACACTTGCCTGCAAGGGCAGCATGTCAACCCTTTGGCCGACGACAAGGCCGATCAATATCAGGCCGACGGAGACCAAAAAAGTGATCACCGAGGCGCGCAAGGTCAAGGTTTTCAACCCAATCGGCTTTTACCCTATGCAGACGGGAACCGGAACGCTGGTCTGGCAGCTGAATATGTGGAAAAGCTGATCAAAGGGACTGCCTAGGAGGCCTTCAGCCGCCTGCGGCAAAGGTGAACAACAGGACGAGCGAGAGGACCATGCCCGGCAAAAGCAAAAGAACCAATTGGCCCAAGTCGTGAGGAGTCATGTCCAGGTGGCACGGGGGCACAAGCCTAATCAAGTCGCCGTCTTGAGAATAGATGTTGATTTCTTGGCCCAAGGCGACAGAACTTTCCTTAGCTAGGGGAGTACCCCTGCCGATCCGCCATGGAGCTCCCGCAGCCCTATCAGTTCCGTTGCACCCTCACCTTTGGGGACATCTACGCCCAGATCATCGTCTGGCTGCTGGTGATCTTCGTCAGCCTGGCGGCCGGGCTGGCCTTGATGGGGGCCAACAACCCCATTTTTGCCCTGGTGGTGGTCGGCATGATCTTCGTACTGTCACTGCCCTTCCTGCTCTTCGCCTTCATCACCACCCTCCTCAACCACATCGCCCTAGACCCTGCCCCAAACCAGGAGCAGCCCTCCTGATCTCTCGCCGGCCCCCTCGGCAGCAGGCCGAGCTGGCCCATTCGCAGCTAGGGGCCTCCGGGATGGCTTACCGCAGGTTTTGCGACCACGTCGAGCCGCCAACGGGATCATGGTGCTTGGGCCCAATTAGCCATTGACGCTCAAAACCCATGGGGAAGCCTTGACCTTTCCCCATGGGCATTGGATAAAGCGATTCAAACAAAACGCTTCATTAACCGATCTAGGTCTATAGAAAGAGCATTCTGCTGCCGATCAAGTTCACTAACAAGCTCCAGCTCAATCACCAAAACAATCACCTGGGGCGAAAGCGGCTAGCAAAGCCGTCCGGGCGGCTGGTCCTTCAACTCTTGCTGCCAGGGCCGAGGCTGGTGCAAGTCCGAGACCCCCCAATGCACGCCATCGTCGCCACCCGCGCCCTGCCCTGCAGCAATCCCCTCGCCTTTGAACCGCGGCAGCTGCCCGATCCCACCCCAGGTGACCAGGACCTGCTGATCCGCGTTGAGGCCGTGGCGATTAACCCCGTGGATACCAAGGTGCGCGCCTCCCTGCCCCAGGAGCCTGGCCCAGCAAGGATTCTGGGCTGGGATGGGGCCGGGGTAGTCGAGGCTGTGGGTGGGGCGGTCCGTGGTTTCTCCCCTGGTGACTCTGTCTTTTTTGCCGGTGACATCACCCGTCCCGGCTGTTACGCCGAAAAGGTGCTGGTGGATGGGCGCCTTTGTGGCGCCAAACCGGCCTGTCTCTCCTTTGGCGAAGCCGCCGCCCTACCCCTCACCTGCCTCACCGCCTGGGAGGCCCTGTTTGAGCGCATCGGCCTTGACAGCGAAGGCGCGGATGCCGGTCGCAGTCTGTTAATTCTCGGTGCTGCCGGCGGCGTCGGCTCGATTGCCATCCAGCTGGCTCGTCGCGCCGGCTTGGAGGTTATCGCCACGGCGTCGCGGCCGGAAAGCCGCGCCTGGTGCCTTCAACTGGGGGCAAGCCACGTGGTCGACCACCGCCAACCCCTGGCGCCCCAGTTAGCGGCCCTGGGCTACAGCGAAGTCGACGTGATCGCCAATTTCAGCAACACCGACGCCTATTGGAACGTGATGGCGGAGTTGATTAAACCTCAGGGGGCAATCGTATGCATTGTGGGCAACCTGAACCCCATCGATCTCAACGTGCTCAAAAGCAAAAGCGTGCGCTTCGCATGGGAATTCGTTTTCACCCGCCCCCAATACCGCACCGCTGACATGGCTCAGCAGGGTGTGATCCTGGGCATCATCAGCCAGTTGGTTGACAGCGGCGCCCTGCGCAGCACCTGCCACGATCGACTCAGCCCCATCAACGCCGACACCCTGGGCCAGGCCCATGCCCACCTGGAAAGCGGCCAGGCCATCGGCAAGCTGGTTTTGGAGGGGTGGGGCAAATAACCTGGATCAGGTCCACCTAAACTGAAATCTCGGTGTCGCCATACAAGAGATCTCAATTCGCCAAATCACGTTAATAAAAATAGGAAAAATTTAGACTAACCGCACTGCGGTCGAGTCCTGAGAAGGCATCGTGCAAAAAATTGCCTAGATGGAGTTTTTATTGTAGGTTAGGACTACTCTCGCCGCTAGCTCACGTACGTTTTGATGCGTCCCTGCCTGCGCAACAGTGCCAAACGGGGTCCATCCATCTCAGGACAGCCTTTTGACTGATCTTTGTTAGGGTTTTCAAAGCACCACGCTCCCTGGCCATGCCGACTCCAGCCCCAGCAGCCCCGCGTCGATGGATAGTCACACTTGCGGGCGACGCATCGCCCGAACAGATCGCTGAGGACCTGCGAGCCAAGGGCTTCGTGGTCGAGCAGGTATTGGGGGAAGTGGGTGTTATCACGGGCCAAGCCAGCGACAGCACCGTGGAGAAATTGAAGACGTTGCCTACTCTCCAATCCATTGAGCCCGATCAACCGATCCAGCTGCCTGACCCCAGCACCGGCATCACCTGGTAACACTGGTCTTAGCTCTTGCACACTTGCTACTCCAGGGGCGGATTCCGGCAGGGGATTGGCGCGACTGAGGCAAGCGGCCAGGTTTAGGCGGGACCGCTGCCGTAGATCTGTTCAGCCCGGTTGAACAAGATCCAACTCGTGGCTATGTATTTGTCACCGCCAATGGGGCGGTTTCCCCTGTGCGTGTGGGTGAAGGCTGTGGGGGCGATCAACAAACTGCCGGCCTTTGGGATCACCTTCTTTCGCTGGTAGAAAAATTCCGTTTCGCCCTCATGAAAGTCATCATTAAGATAAATTGTCCACAGCAATGTACGATGCAATGTTTCCCCATTGGCATCTTTTGGATACAGTTCACAGTGCCAATAAGGATAGCCTCCTTTGTTGGCGGTGTAGCGCTGGAGGTTGATGGCTCCAGGCCGCAGCAATTGTTGAACGATCATCAACAGGCTTTCATCGTCTAGGCCGGTCAGCTCCCGATCGCCCAGCCGTTGTGAGGGACCTCCATCTTCGGGATAATGCTCCAGGAGCAGTGGTGCCACCAGCACGTGGGGGTACTTGCGTAAATAGCGCAATAAGGCTTTGAGCACAGCCTCCATAAGTAAGGCGGCCATGTCATTCCACTCAACAAGGCCAGTGATCGCCAGATCACGGCTTTTTTTCAAATCTGGGTAAAAACCAGACCCGACCAGACCCTCCCCATGGGCCGAGCTGTCGAAACGGCGGCAGATTGCCGCGCAAATAGCGGGATCAACCAGCCCTTCGTACACCTCAATGAAATCCAGGATAGGAGTTGTCACCACCTCAAACTCACCATCAACCAACCTTACTTGTCTCTCAGCCCTTGGGCGGTGATCCCTGATTGGCCCCCCGCATGCCGGACGCTTTCTTCCTGGTTGTGGGATCCCGCAGTTGGGCCCACCTGATCTAGATCGCCTCCGCAGAGATCATTGTCACCGTGACACGCTTCGACACAGCGCTCCTGGGCAAGAGCGACCTGCCGGGCCTGACAAATAGCAGCTACGCGCTGGAATATCTGTTGAGCGATCTTTCGAAAAAGCAGCCAACGATCCACTGCCTGTTTCTGGTGTGCTCCTACCCTGCGAGGGGAATAATTTGTTTCTAGCCAAGACGGCTGAGTGGCACCAACACCTGCTGGCTGAACGGGTACGGCTACTCAGCTTTTCGGGCAGGGAGATAGGGACTGCCTCCGCGAGCGAGAAGTCCGTGCACATCCGGCTATACCGCCGCCACCGGCCTCCGGGTGCCTACTTGGTAACGGGAAGAGACCAACAGGGATGACGTATTACGAATCATATACATGATGATTCATATAATAGACCTACGCTTTAATTAGTTAGTCCATCCCAATAAGCATCATGTCCATCGACCTGAGATCATTAGCCGATTCCTCCAAGCCTGAGGGTGAATTCCCCATCTCCAACAGTGTGGATGATCTGCTGCTTGCCTCCCTTGATCGCGGTGGCGACAACCTGGAAACAGGCCGCTATGTGGTCACCTTTAATGAAGGGCAAGAAGCAGCCGGTCTCAAAGAATTGCGTTCCTGCGGCGTTTATGGAGCCGATTCGCGAGATTTCGCCAATCAGGATGTGGAAATGGAAACACTGGCGGACAGTGGCTCCCTCTATTTCTCTGAGGTAAATACGGCCCTGATCAGTGGCTCCGCCTTTCGTGAGATCGACATGGCTGGCATGCTCTCTGCCGAGGCCGACAGCGGCGCCATCGCCTCCATAGAGCCGGAATATTTTGTTTTCGCCTCCAATGCCGATTATCTGCGCGGTTTTGCCAGAGCGGCCCAGGTGATCGCCGATGACTTAGCAGATAAAGACGGGGGCAATGGAGGAGGAGGAGAAGGGGAAGATGGAACTGGAGAACAGGTGCTTGGTGCCACCTGGGGCTTGGTGGCCACCCGGGCGAATGTCAGCAACTTCAGCGGCAGTGGAATCAAGGTCGCGATTTTGGATACGGGATTTGATCTCGGCCATCCCGACTTTGTGGGCCGTCCCATCGTTTCCGCCACCTTTGTCGGCCAGCCAGTTCAAGATCTCAATGGTCATGGCACCCACTGCACTGGCACCGCTTGCGGTCCGAAAGCACCAGCGGGTACTACGCCTCGGTACGGCATCGCCCACCAATCAAACATTCACATCGGCAAAGTGCTATCCAACAGTGGCGGTGGCACCACCGCCACTGTGCTGGCGGGCATGAATTGGGCCATTGCCCAGGGATGTCAGGTGATTTCGATGTCTCTGGGTGGCCAAATTCCCGTGCAGACGGCCTACACCAACGCGGGCAACATCGCCTTGAGCCGTGGCTTGCTGATTGTGGCGGCGGCCGGAAATAATAATGGAGCCCCCACGGGTGCGCCCGCCAATTCACCTTCCATCATGGCCGTGGCCTCCTTGGATTCGAATCGGAAGCCGTCAAGTTTTTCCAACAAAGGAAAAATTGAAATTGCCGGTCCTGGACGCGATGTATTCTCGAGCTGGCCACGGCCCCAGCGCTACAACACGATCAGTGGCACCAGCATGGCCACACCCCATGTAGCTGGCTGTGCAGCCCTTTGGGCCCAGAGCAATCCTTCCTTGCGAGGCAAGAAACTCTGGGATAAACTACAAGCCACAGGTCGGCGTCTGCCCTTCCCCGCAGCGGCGGTTGGTGCGGGCCTGGTGCAGGCACCCTGACATCAAGCAATCCATGCCGTCACCATGGGCATTGGTGGCGGTATGGTTTTCCCCACATTTCGCACCGGTCTTGGTGCCTCGGCGTTCGGAGGGGTTGAAAAAGGTGCAGGGGCAAAAATTCTGCCCCTCAAAGTGGCAGTCCCATGGCAAGTCATTGACATGCCATGGGACTGCAAGTTGATGCTAAATGAGATGCTAAATGAGATGCTAAATAAAATGACGTTGACAGCACTTCCGGCCAACAGACGACAATCAACAGCGACCGATCACTCTCGTGAAGATAGCCCTGCCATTAAGGTAAATCGTTACTTTAACTCCAGTCGTTACTTTAACTCTAGGTGGAATAGGTGAAATAATCCTTTCACAGGTTTGGAAGCATGCTTTAACCTGAGAACCAGGGGGGATGGGGACAGGCGAGGGGAAGCAAAACCTGCCAAAGATGGGAATGGTGAAGCAAATTTGATTTCCAGACACACTGCCTGGCACGCAGCCCGAAATGGCCAGGGCTTCCACACCCTGAAGCGTGGCAAGAGCAGCGCTAAATGTTTCCGCATTGGCGGAGACTTCGCTGTTGGCAGTGAAGCCGACTTCGCTAAAGTCTGGGACTTCAGCAGCCGAGAGATTATTCGGCTGTTTTTCGCATTCGCACATGGCAAGATCCTTTGCGTGCAGGTGGATTTAAAGAAGGGGCAGTGGCAAAAATCTGCCCCTGAAAGCGGCCTTGCCATGGCAACTCATTGACATGCCATGGCAGAAGATATTGGTAAGCAGGGAAATGACGCTGAAAGCGCTTCCGGCTGCCCGTCAACGCTCAACAGCGACCGACCGTTCTGGTAAAGATAGCCCTACCATTAAGGTAAATTGTTACTTTTGCTCCAGTCGGAATAATCCTTCCACAGGTTGAGAAGCATGCTCTCAACTGTGGATTAACGGGGAGGCGCACAGGCGAGGGGAAGCAAAACTTGCCAAAGATGGGAATCGTAAAGCAAATTTTGTTTCCAGAGACACTGGCTGTTACGCAGCCCGAAATAGCCAGGGCTTCCACATCCTGAAGCGTGGCAAGTGCCGCGTTAAACGTTTCCGC
>JBILDB010000407.1:0-12518 GCA_044352805.1 Cyanobium sp. | reverse complement strand
TCTGGATCGGTGGTTCCAGCCATGGCCCGCACGGTGCCGGAGAGGGAATCTGATGTTGGCATTGCGTCAAGTCCTCCCCGGCTGGCGCCGCCTGCCTTGCCTCGGAGAAACCGGAGCTGGAACACGCCTGTGTCGGCCCCTCGTGTTCCGTCGCAACTCCGAACGCGTGAGGGTGTGGATCGATACTCCGTCCGAAGTCGTGGCGCAATTCCATGGCCATTGCTTCTGCTGCCACGTCACGATGATCGAGGCCTGACGTCTGGCCAGTCTGAGAGAATCAGTCCTTAACGATTTAGATCCTGGATTAATCTCCATGGCAAGGACGACCAACCAGAGCGACACAGCAGCAGATCGTCAGTGGGATCTGATGCGTGCCAGCTTCGATGGCGACTGGCAGGGGGTGACCACCTGGTATGGGCGAGATAGTACTGGAATGAATCTGACCCGAGGAGAATCAGATCCAGCTGGATCGCTCTATGCGATCCGTTTTTCCGATGACAACACGGGGCTTTGGCATGGAACGGGCTTGCGATTTGCCGCCGGTGGGGAACGCAAGTTTCCCTTGTTTCGGCATAGCTATAATCTAAGCAATAATTGTTGGCATTTCCCCAATACCGCAGGTCAGTCAAGTCTGGAAATGGACGGAAGTGTCGGCCGGGCGGGCCATGAAGTGAACTTCTTCACCTGCCGCTCCCGCTCCATGCTCATTGCTCTTTATCAGCGACGGGAAGATCAATCTATAGTCCTGCAATCCATCGCTGCCACACCCTTTCGTTGCAAGCGTGCCCTTGTCGATCCGGTACGGGACAAGCCAGATTCGCTCCACGATATTTTTCAAACCATCACGGGATGGCCTGGGATAGAGCAGGAGTTACGACCCGGTCAGTGGCCAAAAAACCCATCTCCAGGTCTGGCTATCGCAGCATTCGATGCAAGAAACTTTCAAAGATATGATGTTAACGGTTATTTTTTAGACAATCTATTGTGCAGCCTGCCAGAATGCTTGCCCCACGGTAGTTTTGATCTAAATTTTGGCTGCCTATTAAGCCCAAAAAGTTTTGTGCATCTGATCATTGGCTACGATGAAACGCATCAACTTGTCAGCTGGGTGGAACGTCGTTATCAACCCACCATGGATGGGTGAGTCAGCGTGAAGCCGAGTTGCTTGAGCTTTGCATTGCTCACCCTGGCGTTGAGTACACGATCGGTCGTGTCAATTGTCAACCATTTTGCCAGTGGTAGACCAGCTTGTTCGCACAGGCGATCAGTCAGCTCTTGACCCGTGTATTGGGTATCATTCACCAGATTGTAAGTGTCGTTGAGGTTGTTCTCAAAAGCAAATGACACCGCACGAACAATATCATCAAGATGGATCCAGCAAGGCACGTTTTGGCCATTGCGTTGAACAACGCCGCCTGCAGCTGAGAGGAGCATGGCGGGGATATCACGGCCAGGCCCGTAGATGCCACCCAGTCGAAAAATGCAAACGTTGACCGATTCTGAGCGGAGTGACTGGATCATGTCCTCAGCCATCGCCAGAACTTCATTAACCGGGTGAAGCGAATCCAGTTGAACGGTCTCGTCGGTTAAGGCACCAGATCGATTGCCATAGACACCGCAGCTGCTCAAGTGAACCAGTTGCAACGGGGTTTCCCGTGGGCGTTGCTGGAGCGCATCCTTCAGCATCTGCAAGCCTCCAAGGAAGGTCTCCCGATAGTGATTGATATCAACTTGAGAAGTCTTGGAGGGTGCAAACGACACCAAGATGCCATCAAGGCCTTCAGTAAAGGAGAGGCTGGTGCGGGAATCTGTGGAATCAAAAACTACTGGAGATTCGACAAGCTCAGCCAACTCGGCTAGGCGTTCATGGCGGGTCGTCGTTCCCCAAAGTTGATGTCCTTCCTGCCTCCAGGCCTTGGCAACCGCTTGACCCACGTAACCACAGCCAAGAATGGCGCGCTGCTCCCCGGAGGGCAGGATGGGGCGCCGCTCCTTGGCAAGCATTTGGTAGAACGAATCTAGGTTTGGAGAGAACGTCATGGGACCGTTACATTTCTTAAACCTTAGCCGAAGCGTCAGCGGGGTGTGAGGCAAGGGATGGGTCGGTCCTCGCTGCACTGAGAGCTGGTCCCGCTCCGCTTCGCGTCAGAGTGTGGCTTCAGGCGTTCCATCCCAATGCCCACTTACCAGATCACAGCGGAGGGGCTGGCGGACCTGCAGGTGAACTGTCCAGGTTGCAGCGGCGATGCCCTCGTACTGGCCATGGGGCACCAGGAAATGCAGAGCTTTCAGACGCTCCGGCGCAGCCATGACGGCCGTCAATGGTGGTTTCAGGTGACCTTGAAGCCCGGAGGGGCTGAAGACAGTGGCGTCATCAGGGTGGTCAGCGTCTTTCGAATCGACGGCTGATGTTGCGATTGATACCACGGGCCCAGGTTCTATCCGACGCCTGGCTTGATGCGTTTCAGCAGAGTGGTGGCATGAGCGACCCACGCTTAGAGGTCGAAAAGGACCCCGTGGATGTAAGCCTCGGTCCACTCCTTGCCATGGAATCGGCCCAGCATGCCCCGGGCCGGATCCTTCTCGGCGCGGTAGGCCACATAGCTGCGCTGTCCGGCCAGCAGTTCCTGGCGGCGCTCGTCACTCACGGGTTGGGCCTCGGCCACCAGCTGCAGGTAAAGGTCGAGGTAGGCCACGAAGGCCGGGAAGACGGCGTTCTCGATCAGCGCGTCGCCGTCGGTGCCCAGGGGAAGCCTGGTCCAGAGGAAGCCGGGAGAGAAGTACGGCTCGGCCTCGGCCGGAATCGGGCCACCGGAGGGGAGAACCTTCTGCCAAAGCTGCCAGATCGGCAGCAGTCGCTCCCAGACGGGGGCGGTGTGCCGATGGTCGGCCTTTAGGGCTGGTTGAAGGTCAAGGGCGATCAGGTGACCCGCTGGCAAGGTGACCAGATCAGCACCGAAAAAGGGAAGATCGAAGCCGCTGCAGGGGTTGGCCACGAAATTCAGCACCGAGGCGGCGCTTCCCGCTTCCACGCAAGCGGCACGCACCTGCCGCAGTTTCTCCGTGCTGCAGCCCCAGGTGGCTGTGCAGACGGCAACGGGCTGGGCCTTGGACCCGGCGACGCCTTCACGCCGCAGAAATTGCGCTTCGATCGGATAGGCAACCGGCTCAAAAGGCTGAAGTGCCTGAACCGCATGCTCCAGGAAAGGAGCCCAGCGCCAGCCAGCCAGGCTGACCGGATCGAGGCTGCAGGGCTGGGGCTGCGCAGAAGACGTCATGGGGAAATTTCGGTGGGAAGAAGCGGCACCTGGCCACTGCCGGGGAACAGAAAATCCTGCAGGAATCGATCCGACCAGGCCTTGCCGAAGTGGCTGGTGAACAAGCCATGGGCGGGATCCCGTTCGGCGCTATACACGTCGTAGGCGTCCTGAAGGCGGTGTACCTCGTCGGGATGCAGGCCAGCGGACGTTTGGGGGCGATCGTGGAGAGCCCAGTAACTGGCAAGGAACGCTGTGAAGGCGACGGGCAACGATCCCTGGGCTTGTTCGGCGTTCCCCCTGCAGAACAGCAGCCATGGCGAGAAGTACTGATGCGGGTCGAAGGAGCGCATGGTTTCCTCGCCGTTGAGATCGGGGAAGCGTTCATGCAGCTGCCGAAGATCTTCCAGGTGATGGGCCAGATACTCCGGCTTTTGGAGCAGAGGTTGGAAATCGAGAACGGCCACCAGTTTTTGGCGGGTACCGAACCACAGCAGGTCGATCCCCAGCAGTGGTTGATCGCGGTTGTATTCGGGGTAGGCCACGGAATTGAGCACCTGGAGGCTCTCGCCGGCATCGAGCCGGGTCACCCGCCAGCGGCGGATGCCAGGCAACTGCCAGAGCCAACTGCGGATCACACTGTTGCCCTTGGCAGAGCGGCACTCGGCCAGGTCGTTCGGAATCGCCAGGGGTTCGCCCCCCCTGGCCCGGATCTGTGCGTGGAGCTCGTCGAGGAAGGGGTCGAACATGGTGGGCGGTTAGCTATCCGCAGCAAGCGGCTGCGTGGCGAGTGGGAAACGCTGTCGTGCCGTTGCGCTGATGGCTTCCAGTTGAGCGTCACTGGGACAGCGCAGCTCGGTGCAGTAGGTCGTCATGCTGATGCCATCAAGGAACTGCACACTGCTGACACGGATGCGTACGCCTTCGGTCACGAACCAGCAGCGCTCAACCCCTACATTCGTGTCATAGCGAGTGGTGATGGTGAGCAGCCCGTCCTCGGCAAAGCAGTAGTTGCTGATCACCGGCTGTTTCTCGATGTAGCCCTTGTCCCGCAGTAGCAAGCCACAGCGTGGGTTCGCAATGTCCACAACATCGAGCAGAACGGCGGCATTGTCGTCACCGCGGCTGTTCTCCTTGAGGTTGCTCTCCCACCAAAAGCGAGCACCGCCGCTCACCTGGTCGCTGGCAACTCCAAGGCTTTCGCAGATACTCTGCACGGCCCCATCAGAGCCATCAAAAGGCTCGATGGTGAGATTGGAGTCGCCGGCTTCGTCGTCCTGGTGATCAAGATGGTGCACGGCGCGGCGAGTCAGCCAAGTGCCGGCACTGGCGGCCAGGAAATCCGCCATGGTCAACGGTGGAAGCTGTGCCATCACGGTCAGGCGACGACGGCCTCGGTGCTGCCGCCCCGGATCCGCCGGGTGAGGAAACCGAACAGAACCTTGCCGATGGCGGCGACCAGGTTTCCCTCCAGTTCCTGGAACATCTTCATGTTGCAATGGAAGGCCTGGTTGGCCTCTTCCACGATGCGGTCCGCCAAGGCCTGATCAATCGGCAGGCCGTCGAGGATGGTGCGGTAATCGGCCTTGAAGGCCTTTTCGTCGTCGATTGCATCAAACTCGTAGAAACGCAAGCCATCGTGCTCTCCCAAGCCCATGGCTTTCTGGGCGATGTTCTTGAGGATCTGGCCGCCGGAAAGGTCACCGATGTAACGAGTGTAGTGGTGACCCACCAGCAGCTCGGGTGCCGCCTCGGCCACCTGATGAATGCGGGCCCCGTACTCCTGGGCGCCTGGAGTGGCTTTGACCTGGCTGCGCCAGTCCGAACCGAAGTAGAAGGCCAGATCCTGCTCCAGCGCTGCTCGCCGATTGAGCTGGGGGAAACCGATAGGCCCCACCACGGGGTGATCGGCGAGCTTGCCGATCTCTTCCTCCATGGCGCTATACACAAACCAGAGATCCCCCACCAGGGTGCGGTAGCTGGCCTTGTCGACCACCCCCTTGAGGAAGCAACTTACAAATCCCGTGTTCTCGGCCATGGTATGGGCCTTCTTCGTCCCCTCTCGCAGCTGGAGAGCAAGGTTGACAGCCATGGCGGCAAGGCAGGAATATTTCTGGCTCGAACCTAAGGGAGGATCGCCCGGGATCCGGTCACTCAGTTGCAGCCCTCAATGAAAGTCCAGGCCAGCCGAAGGGCAGGACTGAATCGGGTTAGGACAGAGCGGTGGTCTCGAGCTGGCTGGCTAGCTGGATGAGGACCGCCTCGATGCGCTGCAGTTCGGCGTGGGAGGCGAGGGTGGCCTCAATCTGCTTCTGGGGGAGCTTGAGACGCTGGCCCATGGCCTTCACGTCGTTGACCAGACGATCGCGGTAGGCGGTGAGCACTTCGATTGACTCGAGACAGTCCTGATGGCTGGGATCGGTCATGGATCGGACGAGGTGGCTCCGATCAGGGTAGGTAGTCGGTCGAGCCCGGGATCTGTCACTGCGGCCGCGGGGCTCGCTGGGAGGCCATGCCCAACAGGCGAGTTCGATGGCACGTCAAACCATCTGGGCCGGCAGGCCAGGGTCCGGGAATCGGCCGATCGGGCTTAGGTCTTAAAATCTTCTGCTACTTAGATGACAAAACTTTGCGTCACTCATTCGCTTTGGGTCTGGGCCAGCACCTCGGGTTAATTTCATGGTGCTTCAGGCCTTAGGACAAGCTTGATAGCTGCTTCTCAATTGCTTTTTCAGCAATTGAGAAAGCCCAGAGCCTGTAAGAAGCTCCCCAAGTCCCTAACCCAGGGTTTTCTCCCAATGCTCGACGCCTTCTCCCGCGCTGTTTTAAGCGCTGATTCGAAAAATGCTGCTATTGGCAGCGGTGAACTGGCAGGTCTTCGTGCCTATGTTGCTGAGGGCAACAAGCGCCTCGACGCCGTCAATGCCATCTCCTCCAATGCATCCTGCATTGTGTCTGATGCTGTCACCGGCATGATCTGCGAGAACACCGGACTGATCCAGGCTGGTGGCAACTGCTATCCCAATCGCCGCATGGCCGCCTGCCTGCGCGATGGTGAGATCGTGCTGCGTTACATCAGCTATGCCCTGCTGGCCGGTGATGCCTCCGTTCTTGACGACCGCTGCCTTAACGGTCTGAAGGAAACCTACATCGCTCTGGGTGTGCCCCTGCAGTCAGCCGCCCGTGCCGTGGCGATCATGAAGGCGTCTTCCACGGCCCACATCAACGAGACCAACACCAGCGGCACCAATCCCGACGAAACCCGTTTCCGCAAGATGGAAACCATCAAGGGCGATTGCTCCGCACTGGTTGCCGAAGCTGCCTCCTACTTCGACCGCGTGGCCAGCGCTCTGGCTTGATCGGCTTTCAGCAATAGCTTTTTCATCCTTTTCACTTCCATCACAGGAACCATTCAATGAAATCAGTTGTCACCACTGTCGTGACCGCCGCTGACGCCGCCGGTCGCTTCCCCAGCCAGAACGACCTTGAGGCCGTTCAGGGCAATATTCAACGCGCCACTGCCCGCCTGGAAGCCGCTGAAAAGCTGGCTCTTGGTATGGACAACGTTGTGAAGGAGGCCGGCGATGCCTGCTTCAAGAAGTACCCCTATCTCAAGCAAGCGGGCGAAGCTGGCAGCAACCAGATCAAGGTTGACAAGTGCTACCGCGATCTCGGCCACTACATGCGCCTGATCAACTACTGCCTGGTCGTGGGCGGCACCGGCCCCCTCGACGAGTGGGGTATTGCCGGCGCCCGCGAGGTTTATCGCACCCTGAATCTCCCCACAGCGGCCTATGTCGAAGCGCTCACCTACACCCGTGACCGCGCCTGCTCCCCTCGCGACATGAGCCCCCAGGCTCTGAACGAGTTCAAGAGCTACATCGATTACGCCATCAATTCCCTCTCCTGAGGCGCGTTTCATTCCGCAGGGGGAGGCTTAGGCCTCCCCTTTTTTTGTTGACGGCCCCTTCTGAGGCCCTTTCCCTCGCAGCGACTACCTCCCGATGGCTCCTGTCACCAGCACCGGCTCCCTTGATCAGCTGTTCGACGATCTTGGGCACCCCAATCCCTACGTGCAGACTGAGGCGTTCCTGGAGATGGTTCGGCATCATGCCGATGCATCATTGCCTCGGCTGCTTCTGATGCTCGATCATCAGGATGTGGTGAGGCGACGGGCAGCGGTGCGCGCCCTAGGTGCTTTCGCCGATCGGGCGATGCTGCCCCTTGCCGCTAAGTTCCACGCCAGCTCCGATGCCACCGTTCGCGCCAGTTGCGTGAAGGCCTATGCCCAGATTGCTTCCAATCGGCCCGGCATCGATGTTCCTCCGGAAGCCATGGCAGCCCTTGAGGCCGCGTTGCATGACGCCTCCCCCGTGGTGGCGATCACCGCTGTGATGGCCCTCGGCCAGGTCGGTAGGCAGGCCCTGCCGCTGTTGCTCCAGGTGTGCCGCGGCAAGAACGAGGCACAGGCAGTGGCAGCGGTGACTGCTCTGGCTGACATCGATCATCCGGATGTGGCCGCTTGCTTCCTTGAGTTGTCCACCGCTGGGACTACCGATCCCTACGTGCTCGAAACGGTGATTTCGTCGATGGCCAGGGTGGAGGATTTACGGATGCGGCAGGCGTCGTTCTAATAGCGATCCATCAGTCTGCCGCTCAGGCAGGCGTCAGAGGTCGTCAACGGCTCGTTGGTGTTTGCGCAGCTGCTGAAGTGAGACTTGCAGCACAGGCTTGACTTGGTCGCTGGCTTCTGCTGCCAGGGCAACCTCCAGCTCGGTGATGGCATCGAGGGCTCGTAGCTTCATCAATGAAAGGGCTGCATTCTTGCGCACTTGATCCGAACGGTCTCGCAGTAATGGCTGTAGGAGCGGTGATGCCCAGATCGGATCATGCAGCTTCCCCAAAAGAGTGGCGGCCTCTGCGCGCACCTGTTCAGCCGGATCATCGAGGGCTTCGATCACCATGACCCGGGCCTGGTCGTCGTCCAGGCTCTGGATCTGCTCACCAAGAGCCGCGATCGCCGCTGTACGCACTTCAGTGTTGGCAGAACGGCCTGCTCGTCGCAGTGCTTCTGGCGCCCTGGCACCGACGAAGGCCAGACCCCAGCTGGCCAGACCCAGGTGCATGGTGGTGTTTTCGGCATTGGAGAGAACAGCGATCAGAGCCTCCACGGCGCACTCACCGGTGGCGGCCATGGCACCCACGGCAGATCCTTGCACCACCGGATCCGGATCATTGAGAAGGGCAGCGAGGAGATCGGGGAGTGCAACGGGGTCCCCGATCAGGGTGAGGGTTTTGGCGGCGGCACGGCGGACGGTCACATTGGCGTGGGTTCTAAGGGCCTGGCACAAAGCCGGAACGGCTGCGGGACCAACGGCACCCAGACTCTCGGCGAAGGTGAGCCGCATCAGGCCGCGTGGATCGCCGAGCCCCGCCACCATCTTCTCGATCAACGTCTGATCCCCGGGGGGGCGATCTCCGGAGCGCAACTGCTGCTTCAGCTCCGCAGCCAAAAGGGCAGCTTCCTCTTCACTGAGGGAAATGGCCGCAGATACCGGCGTTAATGGCGGAGTCTGGTGGATCAAGGCGCTGTGGCAGTCAGGGGCCCATTCTTGACGCAGAGCCAGTCGGCACCGGGCTGGCGTGGCTGCTCGTAACATAAGCTCTATTGAAACAAAACAATGACCACCTTTTTGGTCTCCCACAATCTGCAGGTGGCGAGTGAATCCTGCCCCCCCTGGGATGGGTTGCAATTGGCGTCAGGGTTGGAACGGTTCTGTCCAACGGTCACATCTGCCGAAGCGCTCTCCCATCCACACTGGCGTCTGCGGCTTGAGAGCCCGCTGGATGCACCACGTTTTGCTGAGGAACTGGTGGCAGGATGGGCCTCTCTGCGTAGTGACTATGGCCATGGGGTCAACCATGGGATTCTTGCGTTAGGAGGGCGCAAGGACACACCGGCAGCCAGCTCTTCACCACTCGGTCTCGGCGCCTGGGGTGTCGATGTCGTGGAAACTCCTGATCCAGATGCTTTTCTGGAGGGTATTCAATGGGAACAGCTGAAGGCTGGCCGTCCAGCCGATGGCGTCTTTGAGGTGCTCTACAAGCCTCAGTAGGGGAACGGCTTTAGGTCCGCTTGCTCCGGGAGGGTGGCCTGGTCGTGCGCTGGTTTACGCGCTTAGTCTCTTTGGGTTGACCAGGTTCCGACCGATTAGCGTCAGGGGTGGGCAGTGCTTCGACATTCTGCTGCGCTGAAGCTGGCTGGGGCGTAGCACCGACATCAGCTCGGGCCTTCATCAGGCCAGTCACATCGGCAACCCTCATTCCCTGGTGATGAAACCCATGCATCACGACACTCAGGGTTTGCAGTGGCACTCGAATGGTTCTGCAAGCGACGTGCCCACCTTTCAAGGATCCGACCACGCTCACATAAAATATCTTATTCACCATGCTGTCCATGCTTACTTGTCTATGATACTTGGATTGTCGCTCAAGGGCATTGGGCTCGCCGATCGCTACACATTCTGACACCTGCCATGGGCTGCCTTGATCGGTTGTGCATGGGATAATGATCAATGTAATCAAGGATGAACGAGCCAGTGAGTTTAGGCCGCTTCAATAACATACATCCGGGTCTTGATCAAGAAGAGTCCTTGCGCATTCTGTCTTTACCAGTGGCAGAATTGGAGGCAAGCAGTGATCGCTACATGGCAGCGGCCCAATTGCTCAACTTTCCCGGCAGGCAATCGGAACAGGCCTTGCTTCAGCTGCTCGCAGAGGTAGACGAAACGCAAGCAACCCAAATCGCCAAACGCAAAGCCGTGGAGGTGCTGGCACGCCTTGGTTGCAGAGATGCGATTAAGAGCATTGGCATGTGCCTGATCAGTGACGACCATTACTTGGTGGAGAATGCAGCTTGGGCCTTACACCAGTTGGGCTGCCAGGATCAAGGGATCATCAATCAGATGGTGGCTTTATTGGCAGACTGCCGTCAGAATCGTCGTGTGCTCATTCAGAGCTTGGCCGGCCTAAGGGTTGTGCAAGCACTTCCTGAGATCAGCGCTCTCCAGGATGATGATAGGCCAGGAGTTCGTGGGGCAGCTATCGCCGCCGTGGTCACCCTGGCCGGATCAAGAGATCGAATCTTGAGCCTTGGCGAACAGCTTTTTCTGCCGAATCAGATGGACCGGCAGTCGGCTATTCAGGATGTGATTGATGCTGGCGCACAAGAGCTGCTTGAGGAGATTATGCGCACACCTGTTTCGCCGGTGTTTCGGATGCGGGCGGTGCGTCTGCTCTGGCCCGAGGCGCAGCCGCTATGCAACGGACTATCGCTCTTGGACACACTTGATTCGCTGCTATTGGACAGCCCTGAGAGCCTTCAGCTTGTCCATAGCTATGGCGAAAAGCAGGAAAATTTGTTTTTAATTAATGAGTTTTTTGGTACGGATTTTAGTCGCTGCTATCTTGCACTACAAACGCTTGCCTGCGAGGCAGGCGAGCACCTATGGCCTCTGCTCGAGCAGCGTTGGCTGGAAGAGGCCCACAATGACTATGGAGCTCACTATTTTTTTATTCGCTTATTTGCCATGGTGGCAAACTGGGGACCCGAAAAGACTAAGGTCGAAAATCATTGCGAAGATGCCATCTTCAACCGTCGACCCCAGTTTACCAAGTCACGCCCCGCAGCTATTTTGGCCCTATTACGTCTTCAGCCCGAACGATTAAATGCTCTTATTCCTCAACTGCTGGATCCTGTAGTGGAGTCGAACTGGGAATGCCGCTATGCGTCATGGATGGCGGTTGCCCAGATGATCACAAAGGGACTGTCCATTGGCACTCAACACGTGCATCTGCTGATCGAGACTAATGATCCAAGCACTTTTGTCGAGAGCAAGAAACGGCAAGTGGCTGGGTTACTCACTGATTTCTGAAAATCGTGTCTTTGTGCTTCCATTGCTTGCCCAGTAGCTCACGATCGCGTGAGCGCCAGGTCGTGGAACCTTTGCCAAAGCACGTAGGATCTTAAACTTGCGGTTTGGCCCTATCGGCCAGGCGCCTACTTCTCGTATTGAGATGATCTCACCCCCAAACGAAAGCAGACATTGTTCGAAGCGCTCGATCAGAGTTTGATCAACTGTCTCAAAGATAAAGTCAGTCCCACGGCAGATTAGATGCTGCGATCGAATCCAGCTTTCCATCTGTCTTTGCGGACTCTTTGCAGCCACCTTACTCAGCTGATCTCATGATCATTATGGAGCCAGGCTTCATCGAGATGGTCGCCATAGCGATGTGATCGGATAAAGCGTAGGGGGCCATACTCAGCTCCCCAGAGATAGGCATGTGTACTTGGGTCAAAGCCGCGATCACGGCTCATCCAGTGAGACTCGCCAAAGTCTACTTCGCTAACAAGATAGGTCAGCTGACCATTTCGGGGAATCATGCATTGACAACCCGGCTCTACTTCACCCAGGAATGAACCATCTCCCTTCTGGCGAAACACCATCGCGCAGCCTGGACGGGGCAGGAGATCCTCTGTAACGATTCCAGACAGTAATTCGGGCCGAGATCCTGCTCCTGCTGCGCGAATTCCGTTCCGAAGACCGAAGTTGAGCATCAGAAGATGATTGTCTGCAACGGTCAAATGATGCACCCCCTGACGGTATGGACGCCAAGGATCATAATCATAACTCTGCTCAGAGTAAAACCAAGGGCCACGAAAAGTCTCCCATGCGAAGGGACGAAAGAAAATGTTAATATGGGAGAATTTGGATGGCTCCGCCTGCGCCTGTTGATGGTTGCTGAAACAGCCTGAAATAGTCTTAGCAAAATGCAATATGGATGAAGATTCCAATGCTCAAGCCTCTATTTTTCTGATTTCCGAGCTGAAGGAAGTCTGTAATATGCCAGATCCCTCCGAAGTACGAAGAACGGATGATCGGCAGCGTACGTGCTCAGATAGAAACCAGATACGTTCCTCTGCCATTGATTGGCTATAGACAGTCTTGAGGATAAATGTGCCGTCATCAAGAAAGTTGTAGGATGAGACTGCAGGCTCTGATTCTGCATAGCCTGTACTACGAAGTAGCTGCCCAGTTCGTTCGGTTTCTGCAATAGGAATCAGGATGCAGGTGCCTTGAGAAACAGGACTGGCATCATCGGGTTCCCAGTCTGACTCTGCCTGCCAAGTCATCTGGAACGGGCTGGAGATCGTGCCAGGTAGAATAGACTGCAACGCTAAATAATTCGCTACTTCTTGAT
>JBILDB010000034.1:0-12518 GCA_044352805.1 Cyanobium sp. | reverse complement strand
GATCCCGATCCTCTGCTAAGTGACATAGGGCTGAAACTCATAGATCACTACCTTTTGCCGCACCACTTGCACAGGCAGATCTGAGGGATCTCGCCTGAAGGGCTTGTGTTGTGCCTAAAATGGCTGCATGATGTTTTTAGACACCTATGCTGCGAGGCATCAAGTATTTCTACCTACATGAAAGACTAAGACGGCCTTAAAAGAGCCTCGATCTTTCTCCTGTCTTGAAAGGCCCCAGTGGTGTGGGGCTTGTCCAACACCGGATAGATCGTGGCTGCGCACGATCTATCCATGCCGTTAGCCTCACAATCTGTAATGCGAGGTTTCTATACCCTCTGCAGAAGTTGCGTCAAAGCCGCCCTCAGCCATTGTTTCAAATCATGAAGACACCATAGAAAAGCCACCAGGCCCAGATATGATATTTCAGTTATAATCTCCTACCTTTGGCTCTTAATTTTAATCACGCAAACTAAGAATTTGAATTGCTATCAGCTTGCCTGACTCTATATGTCTTCCCCAAAAAATTCGCTTAAGTTCACCCGAAGACATATGATCAGAGCGTCGTTTGGGCTTTCTTTTGCCTTTGCAGCAGGTTGCACCCCTCAAGTTGTGACTATATCAAATATTATTGTTGCTGTTAGAACTGTCAAGCATCTTTTAAGACTCTCTAGACAACTATCAAGCAATAATGTTTATGCTTTAAACGTATCCTACAAGGAGCTAGGATCTTTCTTGAAAAACAAGAGTTTTTCTACAAGCGTAGTTCAACAAATGGAACAGAGAGGGACGAGTCAAACTCAAGGTAACAGTATCTTACGTACAAGAATAAATCAGACAAGTACAGCCGCAAATGAACTATTTAAACTTCTGTACACAAGAGCAAATCAAAATTCAACTCCAGAGTTAAAAAATAGAATGCGCTCTGATATCGATGCAAAGCAAAATATCTTTAAAGATAGAATGAAAAAGGCCGAGGAAGTTGTATCTAGTATTGAAAAATCATCCAAGAAATATGATGACATTCTTGGGTATATTCAAGTTGCTACTGGTCTTGAACAGATCGATCATTATATTCGAGATGTTGATGATGTCATAATTCAAGCCCAGTCACTGGATCGACAGATTCAGACCGCATTGAAAGAAAATGAAGCTATTGTTTCTGGCTACGGATAACCTCATGAATCTGATCTTCATGGATGATCCTGATCATCAGACTCCCACCCTTTCTTCATATCTGTCTAATATTAAGAAGCTTATCTTTATCCATGCAAGGATTGCCAATACAAAAGAACAATTAATGAGTATGGACCTATGATTAGATTAAACATTCATCTCGAAGACGAAGATTGGATTCCGGCAGTTGGAGGATGGCGTTGTGAGGCTCTCTCATTACCGGGTGCAAGCCTTGAGGCTCTATACCATGATGGAATAAAAGCTGATACGAAAACTTTTGATATTGAAAATCATATCATTAGATGGGCTGGGAAATCAAGGCCAACAGATTTACTGGCAACACTTAGCCTAAATAAAGATTTGCCAGAACTAGAAAACGAGAAGCTTCAGCTGGAGAGAGAAAAACTTAACCTACAACAGCAACTAGAACGAGATAAATTGAAACTTGAGAAACAGAAGGCGGCTATAGAGACAAAATGGAAAATAATAACTGCATTAGGCGCAATACTTGGCAGCCTTCTGTCTTTTGCAACTGCATATTCTGTTGGCTCAAAAGATTTAGCGAAACCGATGTTGAGTTCACCTAAGATTCAGACCTATGCTACTGTATTGACGATTACTGAGGCGAAGTGCATAGAAGCTGTGTCTGCAAATCTCCAGAGATCTGGGTTTCAGAATATTAATGTTGTCAAAATGGGTATTTACGCCACTAAAGACTTATATAATGTGTTTATAGGCTGCAATACTGATGTTAATGCCATCTTTGTTGTGGTAAGTGGGCCAGACAATGCAAATGCCAAGAGAATAAGAGAGGAAGTCAAGGATCTCTTCCCATAACCTAGAAGTAGTCTAATATGAAATGCTTTATCTACGCGAGTTTTCACTCAAAGCACTGGCTTATAAATTGTGTATCACCAGAGTAACGACTTGGCACTCGTTATCTTAATCAGTCTGATGAACGCAAATAAAAAGCCACCGGTTATTCGTGAAAAAGACTATTGAGAGATTAAGGATTTAAATCATTACAAGCAGGGTTCTTTTCAGCTTGATATGCCAAGAGAATCCTCATCCTGCTTAATGTTAATGGAGAAAAGACTTGGCATATCCTCAGGAATCAACAGAAGCTAGAAGCTTATACTTGTTTATAGCTGCAGCTCTGTCAATAACAGCCGTTCCCGGCGGGGAGTCACAATGTGAATAGATGTGGATACCTAGCAAACATGGCTTCGGTGACACGCAGAGTAGGCCTATCATCAAAGATCAGCCCATTTAGGACAAATCTTAAATGGGCTAACAACCAGATGCAGAAGACGGGTGCAGAGATTCCGCACTATTCTGAGATCTTTACCCGCCTCTGATCCGAAACGTTAGGCGCCAGACAGTGCTCGTGATTGTTGAGAAGGCCTTCCTTTCCTGGGAAGGTCTAAAATTGTCCAACGGCTAAATGAGCATCGCAATGGCTTTACCGAAGAACCGCTTTCGCCATTGGATAACATGTCAATCATTTCTATCGCTAATGGGCATTTGGTCACTTGCTTATATCCTTATTGGCGCGATGTTTGCCACGCTGTACAATCTCTATCCGGAGCCATCCATCAGTGGTGGCACGCCGCCGCGGTACTTCTTGGATTTTCTTCACTTTTCATTCACTACCCAAGCGACTGTTGGATATGGTGATTATTACCCGGTAAGCATACTTGCAAGGTTCACTGCTGCGCTGCAAGGCATAGTTGGAACCGCTTTAGCAGGATTAATCCTTGGAATCGCTACCTTCAAGTTGATTAAGAGAGGGTCGCCGGTATCTTTTCCCGAGCAGCTTGTTTACGACCCGAAAGAACATACATTTTGGTTTAGGTTCGTCCACTATGATGCCGATAGCGTGCGTGATCTACGAGTTCTCGTAACAATTTTTCATCATAGCCCAGGTTGGAGGTACGATACTGCCATGAACCATGTTGCCATTGATTACCACTACTACGCTCTATTTTCTTCGGCTCATCTTGTTGCGCTCAGAACTATTTCAAATAAAGGTGAACACACGCATGAAGTTAGTAGTCAAGACACCGAAATCGTTCTCTCACCTCTGTCTTGCAATTCTTCTATGACGATTCGTATTAGTCTGGCTGGCTATTTTAATACAACTGGAGATACTTTTTTTGCCCACAAAGATTATTCGATGGCAGAAGTCGTGTGTGGACGATACGATGATGTCGACAACTTCTATATTAGCAAACTCTCTTTAAAGATGAAAGCTCGCTACATTGAATATCGCTTTAACAAAATTCTTCGTAGCAGCGATAAGGACTGCCTGCAATGTCCCTTCTTGCCGAAGTGCCCTCTTGACCCCGCACCAACGGTCAGGGAGCAACGGGCATGAGTGGGTAAGGCCGATGAGGGGACAGGCTCGAGTTCGTTTCCCGGAAAATGCATAAGAGCCTAACCTTTCTCAAAAAAACGAGCGTGCGCCACAGGTGTCGTGCTAATTGGCTAGCTCATCAGGGGCGCGCGCCGCTTAAGAATTGTCGTTAGGCTTGCAATACTTGCCTGCAAGCAATTTATGAGCTAATCAGACGTCTCCTCACTGAGGCTGACGCACTTGCCAATAATGCAGCGCAAACGCCAAGTGAGCCCTCAGTAATTATTGAAGAAGCTGAGAAAGTGGCAAAGAGTTGGTCACAGTCTTGGCTTGGCTATCATGCGGATGTTTACTATCGAGATCTAAATCCGCCGCCACCGGGAGCTGTATTCTCTAAGGAATGGGGCTCATGGAGCGAGCTGGCCGGCTTGGATCAACGGGTGAATGGGAAATTATAGACAGAGATCAGCTCCTTGCGCACAACTATGAGCGTGCCGGGTCTCCAGACATTGATCGTCTAAAGCAAAAATACGCAGATGGATCTCGAGAACTCGAGGAGCACACATCTACAATTCTCAGTATCATAGCGGCCAATCGACTGCCTGATATTGATGGCTACTGCTCTCAGCTGTGTGAGGGCATTTCAGGCATGAAACCATTCTCTGCTGCTGAAGTCATCAAGTGCATGTCTCCAAGTGGACAGCAGACGTCTAGAGATGTCAATGCTATCAATGCAGGTCTCTGGACGCCGGCGCACATGGAGGCATACGCTGTTGCGCTCAACCTGTTAAGTCCATTCGAGAAGGAGCAAGAGCTGTGCATCCAGGTCAAGCGACTTGCTCAGCATCTTGAGAACAAGCATAAAGCTTCAATAGAGTCTCGCGGAATTGGTATTAACATCTTCATTGGCCATGGTCGCAGCCAGCAATGGCGTGAACTCAAAGACTTCATAACAGAAAGATTCAGGCTTCCTGTTGATGAGTTCAATCGCGTCCCAGTCGCTGGCATTACAAATATACAGCGCTTACAGCAGATGCTTGATCAAGCAGAGTTTGCATTCTTGGTGATGACAGCCGAAGATGAGACCAGCGAGGGTCGGCTACGGGCGCGACAGAATGTAATTCATGAAGTCGGCTTAATTCAAGGAAGGCTTAGATTTACAAAGGCAATAGTTCTACTTGAGGAAGAGTGTGAGGATTTTCCAACATCGCTGGCCTTGGCCAACTACGATACCAATGAGGAAAGCGCCGCATTTGAGCAGATTCGTGAGGTTCTTGAAAGGGAGGGAGTTCTTGAGAAGTGAAGATTGCCTAACATCATCATTCACCCGACCCGATGCATGCGGCTTGGTTTTTCGCGAGGGTGACTGCGGGCGGGTGATGATGGGCGTTGGATGGGCCTTGCCGCCAGTTGATGGCTACTATGAGAGCAAGTAGATAGACCGCAATGGCCAACAGGATCGGAGTCCTCACGGTTCCAACCCGCTATGAGGGCCTTCTAGACTCTGTTGGCCAACAGCAGATAGGGCAAATATTGTTAGAGTCGGAGCCTGATCTAAACGCTGTAAGGGCTGCATTAGTTGAAGTCGTCAGTGCAAAGCAGGGCAAGCTACTGTTTCTACTCGGCTCGACAGGTACAGGAAAGACGACTCTTGCAGCGTTGACTCAGATTTATCTGGCAAGCCATGTCTCTGCTGTTGTATCACCACCTCCTGACTATGAACTTGCCCTATCCGATCTCCCTGCATGGTTGCACAAGAACATCAATCCTTCTGATCGCCAGAAAGGCATTGTCGTTGTAAATCTAGACGGACGGGAGTTACCAGCTGTTGATGAAGCTGCGAGACAAGCTGCGATGGTCAACTTAAACGCTTACTTTCGAAGAACCAACAATCTTCTCGCTGTCTGGCCAGTAATCAATCGCCCGTTTGCCAATGATCTAATTCGCTTACTTGAGGAGGTAGGGGGGCGAAGCGCTCTAGCACAACAACCTGTCCATGAACTGGTTGGAGTACCAAAGGACCGCTACTACGATGCGCTCAGCTTGTTGCTAACAGCCACAGGAAACAGATTAGAAGACGCGGCCATTACCAGAGAAGAAGCTGAGTCACTGGTTGATAGTTCTGAGTCAATTGGTGACTACATGAGACATGTCAATGATTTAGTTGTCTCGCGTTACGACATTGGCGAACTTGGTGCTAGTCTCCCTCGCCTAAGTATTGTTGTTTCGTCTAACGCTGACTCAGCTGATTCTTGCAGGATGCTGCGGCGAGGAAGCAAGTTCTTGGTTGATCCTGAGCGCTTGCTGCAGTTCAGCCGAGCAAACGTAGCTGACGACTGGCGTACTTCTGGAAAGAGAGATCCACGACACAGCCTTCCATTTATCACTAGCTTGTTCGAGGTAAAGCTACTAAATCTAACAGGAAGCATGGTTGTAAATGCATGCGCATTTGCCGAAGACGCAGCGATTCAAGCGGAAGTCAGGAAAAAATATCCAAATCCAGTCAAGAGAAATGCTGCGAACACACTAAAGCGAAGCTCGCTGGTCAGGTCACTTCAAGGCGAAGAGGATGTAGGACCTGCGGGAGGAGCAATTTCTCAGGGCGTCTCGGATGCATACATAGATCTCCAAAAGTTTTCAAAGACAGCACATAAGTTGATCAATAAGTCAATCGTTAGAGTGATAACCGAAGACCTTCAAATTGATTTGCCTGAATTGAGATATGAGTATCAGCCGCATGAAAACGAAGGTTTACAAGTGGATTGCTGGTATCAACGTGATGGAAGGCCTGAAACTCTTGAATTTACACATAGGTTAACTGATGAGCTCTCGCCGGCATCGATTTCATCATATTGCCTCGGCAAGATTCGGGATTATGCAAGGGATTACGGGCTGATATAGCTGGTGAGGCCATCCAACAACATCATTCACCCGTCCCGCGCCTCCGTCGGCCTGTTTTGCCAGATCTTCTGCGGGCGGGTGATGATGAGCGTTGGACCAAGCCGCTGCGCGGCAGATTCAACAGCCAGAGCCTATGATCAAGCGTTCAATATCAGCTCGTTCATTGTTAGTATTGCTGGGCAACCAGCTTTACACGTATGACGGCTCATCATCTCTTACACTCTTTGGGAGGCCATGAAAGCCATGGAGCAGGCATTTCTACTTATCATCGAGCCCAATCGTAAAGGCAACCTGAAAAGCGGGCGGATTTATCTCCTGTAGATTGAGGCCCCTGCGCCCCCAGAATCCCAGTGCTGCGGGGCTTGTCCAACACCGGATAGATCGTGGCTGGGCACGATCTATCCATGCCGTTAGACCGGCCGGAAGAAGAGATAAAGCAAAGACAGCACGTGCGTTCATTGACGAGGCGTCGACATCGTGCGAAACTGGAAATGGTCGAAGGCGACAGCTCCCTCTTGACCACAGCGCGACTCCCAGGCTTTCCACTTCACGGGAAGCGAGGTCGGAGGACCTGCCACCCGAGTTAATTCTTGGGTGGCGGCTGGGTGTCCGTAGATAGCTGAGAATGCGTCGACAAGCATCGATTTCCAATGACTTCACTGGCGTCATGGATTGGAATTGACTCAAGAGGACCGTCTTCGATCTATATAGTTAGCGACAGTCGAATTTCATGGGGCGACAATGCTATCTGGAATAGCGGACGGAAAGTATTCGCATCAAGGACGACTCCTGAAATATTCGGCTATTGCGGGGACGTATTGTTTCCATCAATGTTTTTGGGGCAGATAGTAGATGCAATTTCTGCTGGCCAGTTTTGCGACATCGTCGATCCCCATGCGAGAGCAGAAAAGCTACTGAGATACGCCCAATGCGGAAGAGAGGGATTTCCAGCAATATCTAAACAGGATTCATTCAGCATTTTATATTGCTCCCGCAATGGGATGGGCATGGATGCTCTCTTTAGAGCATTTCTTATTAGTTATTCTTCGCGCGATGATTCGTGGAGCTTAGATGAGCAGGAGATTCCAAAGAAGTCTGGGAAGATAATCGTCTTAGGAACAGGCTCACGTGCTGTTAATGATTGGGATCAGCGTTGGAGAAGCTCAAGCCAAGGCGGTACAAGCAGAGCATTCTTTAGTGCATTCTGTGATTCATTGGCTTCTGGATCTGATTCAAGAACTGGAGGTGCTCCACAGCTCGTGGGCATTCGTAGAGCGCTCCCAGCCGAGCACTATGGTGTTATATGGGACGGGGACCGCTATCTTCTTGGTTTAAGGATAACAGATGAAGAAACATGCCACGTTGTTACTGAATGGAGAAATGCATTGTTCGAAAGATGTGACTTTTATACTATGGCGGCCATGGCTTCTGCTCAGCGGCATGCAAGGCCTCGTGAAGTCTCGTCCTAAGCCCGTCAAATCCCGCCAATCAGTTTTGAGGTATAACTCTTAGTTTATAGCTGTCTAACTTGCCCCTCGAGTGGACAGGCCACCGCAAACTCTCTGCTTCGCCACCCCAGGCTCCTTGCCTGCCACTCAGGGGCAGCGTTGGAACAACTATGACAGCCTTCAACGTGCGAGCAAATTGGATGCCATCATCGAAAGAAGATAATTTACCGATGATGACCGCATTTCGGCCAACAGCGTGGTGCCTGGCCGGAATGCGTCTGCCGCCACTATCAATCTTTGATAACCTAAAGGACCGGCCACCGGGAGATATCCATGCCGTCGAGCTACGTCATCGGGGAACATTCCGAGTAGTTCATCAAGAACCAGATCCAGCAGGGCCGCTACGCCAGCGCCAGCGAGGTGATCCGTGACGGGCGCCGGGCCCTGGAGGGTCGCGAGCAGCTCCGGTCCGCCAAGTTGGAGTCTCTCCGCTCTGACATCCAGCAGGGCATCAACAGCGGTCCCGGCAGACCGGTGCAGGGCGCACCCACAGATGCGCTGTGAGCTCTCCCCCCTAAGCCGAATCCACCCATGCGAGATTCAATACCCCTCCCCGGCACCACCCCGCGCCCGCCCCCCCGTCAACAGCACCAGCGGCAGGGCCAGCAGAAACAACAACCCCACCACCCGAAACACATCGCTGAAGGCCAGCAGCGAGGCCTGCCGGCCCAACTGGTCACTGAGCAGTTGCAGGGCCTGAACGGCGACCCGGCCGGGGCCCTCGCCCCTTTCCAGCACCAGGGCCTGCAACTGGCTCAGCCGTTCTTGCAGCAGCGGATTGGTCTCCGTCAGGTGTTCCACCAGGTTGCTGCGATGCAGCGAGCGGCGTTGGTCGAAAATCACCGCCAGCAGGACGATGCCAAAGCTGCCGCCCAACAGGCGGGTGAGGTTGTAAAAGCCGGTGCCGGCGCCCATGTCCTCGCGGGGCAAGGGGCCAAGGGTTACCAGGCTGAGGGAGAGCCAGTACATAGAATCGACTCCCGTATCGCTCATCAGCGCCGCACGCGCACGTTGGCAGACAAGCCAGGCACCAACCTCAGCCCCTTGGTCTGTTGGGGATCGAGGGCGATGCGGGCGGTGATCCGCTGCACCACCTTGGTGTAGTTGCCGCTGGCGTTATCCGGGGGTAACAGGCTGAAGCGGGCCCCCGAAGCCGGCGCCAAACCGGTGATGCGGCCCTTGAAGACGCGATCGGGGAAGGCATCAAGCCGCACCTCGGCGGCTTGGCCCAGCCGCAGGGCCGTCAGCTGGGTTTCCTTGAAATTCGCCTCCACCCAGGGTTGGGTGTCCACCAGGGTCATCAGCGGCTGGCCCGGTTGCACCTGGCGGCCCGGTTCGGCGCGGCGGCCACCGATGCGGCCCGGTCCCGGCGCCGTAATGCGGGTGTAAGAAAGCTGCAGCTGGGCTTCGGCCAGGGCCGCCTGGGCCTGGGCCACCTTGGCGGCCGCCGCTTGGGCCTTGGAGCGATCCACGCCCACGTCCTGGATGCGGGCCTGGGCGCCTTGGGCGCTGGCCTGGCTGTGGGTGAAATCCGCCTGGGCCTTGCGCCAGGCGGCCACCGCCCGCTCCGCTTCATAGCGGGAGACGCCGCCCTGCTGGGCCAGACCCACCAGCCGTTGAGCATCAGCCCAGGTGCGGGCCAATTCACTGCTGGCCGACTGTTGTTCGGCGATGGCCACCCCCTGGGCGGCGCGGGCGGTGCTGAGGGTGGCGCCCGCCTGGGTGCCCATCGCCTCGGCTTCGCGGCCCACCTGCTCTAGGTCGGCCCGGGCCCGATAGAGCCGCACACCGGCATCGCGATCATCCAGCAAAATCAACGGCTGGCCGGCCTTCACCTCCTGGTTGTCGTCAACAAACACCCGCACAATCGTGCCCGGCACCCGGCTGGAAATCTCGGTGAGACGGCCCTGTAATTGGGCATTGTCGGTTTCTTCAATTCCCCAGTGGCTGGCCAGCCAGGCGCCACCAGCGCCGAGGCCGCCCAGCACCAGCAAGGGCACCAGCCAGTTGCGTTTGCGGCCACCCCGCCTGGGGGGGGCAGCCTGGGGTGGGGGAGGGGCAGACCCCATGCAATCGCAACACGCTCTCGGCGAACGCTACTCCTTGCCGCCAGCACCGCTGCAGGCTGCGAAACGATCACCCACCTGAGCTTGGAGCTGCTCCAGCAACAGACGGCCCTCACTGACCCGGCGCCCCGCCAACAGGCCGCGGCGCACCAGCAACGCCCCGTCGCCCGTGGCCACCACCAGGCCCAAGCCCGCCACCAAGGCAACCACTTGTCCTGGGGAACCAGGATCCGCCGGGATGCACCCGGAACGCAGCAGATCCTGGGCCTCGGGGCTGAGTTGCTCGGCCAACTCTGGCAGCAGCGGTTCTGTTGCCAGCAGCTTGAATCGTTGGTCGCGCCACTGGGCAACCGCCCCGGGATAGAGCCCCATCACCTGGCGGTGAATCTCCAGGGCACTGCGCTGCCAGCGGATCTCGAAATCATCCCGTTGCAGCAGGCGGGCATAGGTCATGCCCTGCTCGCTCTGCTGCCGCACCCCCAGGCGGGCCAGCCGTTCGGGCTCTGGGCCCGGGCCGCCGGCTTCAATCGCCACCAGGGCTTCCAGCATCAAGCTGGCGGTGAGCTGGGCCAGGGACAGGGACACCGCTTCGGCGTTGTCCCGTAGACCGATCGCCAACGCCCTTTCCAGCAGCACGGCACCGGTATCGAGGCCCTCCTCCATGGCCATGATGCCCACTCCGCTCTGGCCATCACCCTCCAGCAGGGCCCACTGAATCGGGGCGGCGCCGCGCCAGCGGGGCAGCAGGGAGCCGTGGCCGTTCCAGCAGCCCAAAGGGGGCAGGGCCAGCACTGGCGCCGGCAGGATTTGGCCGTAGGCCACCACTACGAAGACCTCGGCGCCCAGGGCAGCCAACTGGGCCTGGATATCTGGCTGCTTGCGCAATCGCTCTGGGGTGAACACCGGCAGGCCGAGTTCAAGGGCCCGTGCCTTGACCGCCGAGGGCTGGGTTTGGCTGCCGCGGCCGCGGCGCCGGTCGGGCTGGCTGACAACCCCCACCAGCTCATGGCCGGCGCTGTGCAAGGCGTCCAGGGTGGGCACCGCATAAGCGGGGGTGCCCCAATAAAGAATCTTCAAGGCTGGCGTTCAGGCCTCACCCGTGACCGACAATCCCTCCACCCACACCCAAGGACAGAGTCCACCTGGGGTGACTTTGGCGAGCCCTTCAAAACCCACCAAGCTATTCAGCACGGTACGGATGTCGCCCGCCACGGTGGCCGCCTCAATCGAGCGACTTTCGCCGCCGTGGATCCACCAACCATCAAAGGGCAGGGAGAAGGATCCCTGGCTGGCCTTGACGCCCGCATGCAAAGCCGAAAGCGAATCGATCACCACCAGGCCTTCACCGCCCACACCAGGGCCGGTGCCCGTGCGGTGATCCAGTCCCTCTGCCCCGCCAGGCACGCCGGCGCTGGGGCCGATCTCAAACCAATCAGGTCCGACCGACACCTTGGCCCCTAAGCCGGCATGGCCCGTGGGGGGGACGCCAAAGCTGCGGGCCGTGGCCTCGGAATGCAGAAAATTGACCAACACCCCTTCGCTCACCAAGGGCAGACATTGGCTGGGCGTGCCTTCGCCATCAAAGCGGGCGGCGCCCACATTGCCCGGATGCAAGCCGTTATCGCGAATTGACAGGAAAGGCACGGCCAGGGGCTGGCCCAGGGACTCCCGCTTGCTGAGGCTTACACCATCCAACACCGCCCGGGCATTGAACAGGCTGCTGAAGGCGCCGATAAGGTCGAGAAAGGCTTCGGGCGAAAAAACGCAGGTGTAGCGGCCGGTGTCGATTGGGGCGTAGTTGAGGTGGGAGATGGTGCGTTCGGCCGCCTCGGCCACGCAGCCCGCCACGTCCAGGTCCTTGGCGCCGTAGGCCACCCGCATGGCGCCACTGCTGCGCGGTTTGCGACCCGCTTCCTCGGCGCGGGCATAGAGGTAGAGGCTGGCGGTGGTCAGCTCCTGGTGGCGGCACGCCCCCTCGCTGTTGATATAAATGCGCTCGCTGCTGCGCTGGCTGAGGCCGTTGTAAGGCACGGTGGCGATGGCCGGGTGGCGCTGCAGCAGCTCGGCTTCGGCCTCCTTGAGGGTGTCCAGCAAGGAGAGGATGCTCAGCGGCTCTTGCAGCGGTTGATCCAGGGGCGGCAGGGGGGCAGTGGCCAACGGCGAGAAGGCCGGCACATCGTCGGGGTTGCCGAAGTCGCTGGCAGCCCGGGCACCGGCCATGGCCCGGGCCAGGCCCGCATCGGAAAGGTCGGAGGTGGAGGTGATGCCCACCAAGCCCGCCCCGTTCCAGACCCGCAAGGTGATGGCGCTGCGCTGGGCCCCTTTCATCTGCTTGGCGTCACCGCGGTCGACCTGGACCGAGGTGTCGGTGCTGCAGCCAGCACCCAGGTCCCAGCGGCCCACTCCTTCGTCTTTGGCCAGGGTCTCCAGTCGCTGGCGCAAGGACGCCACATCCAGGGGTGCGGGGAAATCGCTTGGGGTGGAGCTTGGGGTGTTACTTGGGGCCATCGTCAA
>JBILDB010000260.1:0-3902 GCA_044352805.1 Cyanobium sp. | reverse complement strand
CGGCATCCACTCGACCCTCTTGGCTCCGTGCCGCATAAAAAAGGCGGTCACCTTGTCGGCGTAGGGATACATCCAGGGCAGGGGTCGATTTTGGCCCGCCAGCACCTGCCGGTTTTGCACGGCATTGTTGCGCAGCAACAGGGCGTTGAAACTGAGACTTCCTGGTATCAGGGCAATATTGGCCTGATCCAGCCGCACGGGGGTCTGGCGCCAATCAGCTCCCAATCCCGACTCGCCATGGAAGGCGATGGCCATCGCCGGGCTCCTCTGGTCGGCGCTGTCGGATGTATTCGAGAAGGCCAGTTGGGGATTGCCGTTCTCATCGAGCAGGTCCGTCAGCAGGTGCTTGGGATGGCGGCGATAGCGGGGCCAGAGCTTCAGCCAGGCCTGGGCTTCTTGGTCCTTGGGATTGAGGAGCCGTTGGCTGAAGACTTCCTCCAAGGCCCGCAGCTGTTGCAGGCTGAGGCCCTGCACCTCAAAAATCCAGCCCAGGGCCAGGCTCTGGTGGGCCAGCTCCCTTGGACCGAACCCCCCCTGAAACGGCACCCCCGCCAGGTGGGCCACCCTGGCCCCCAAGCTGGCGTCAATCACCAGATCAGCCCCCAGGCTGCCGTAACGACGGGACTGCACCACGCACAGCCGCCGTCCCTGCCGCAGCACCCCCACCAAATCGGCCTGGCTCAGCACCGGGATGGGGGCCTGACGCAGGGCCTTGGCCAGGGCCGCTGAGGCCCGTCGCCGGTCCACGGCGATGTGGTTTACGCCGGTGATGCGCAAGAAGCGTTCGTACAACCGCGACGAGGGGGCAAAGGGGCTGAGCACATCCCACATGTCCTTGGGCACCTGGTTGCGGTCCAGATAGGCCAAGCCGCTGCGGGTGATAACCCCGCCCAGCCCAAGGCGCGTGTCGGCCTCCGTCACCAGGGCGATGCGGGGATTGGGGCGGCCCGTCAGCCGTGGCAGTTGGTCCGCCAGCTCCAGGGCCGTCATCACCCCCGCCGGCTCATCCCCCACCACCAGCACATCCCAATGCTGTTGGCCCCGCTTCAGGCAGGGGGCCATCGGCAGCGCCGGAACGGACGCTGCCGTCACCGCCGGCATTGACGCTGCCGTCACCGCAGGCATGGGGCCCAGCAAGGCCCCCAGCAGGATGGCCTTCAGTCCCTGGTTGAGGCGGTGGTGTAGGCATGGACCACGGCGGGCCCGTTCATGCACAGGCATTGGGGGAATCAGCTCAAGGCGTTGGCCGCGCTGGCGCTGCTGGGCGGACTGCAGTCTCCAGTGGCACCTGCTGCCTTGTCAGGGGCGCCGGTTACGCCCCCCCCACCCTCTGCGCCGCCCTCAGCGTCTCCTTCAACGCCCATGGCCATGGAACGTCTCGGTCTATGGCTCACGACGGTCGATAGTGCCGTGATGTACGACGCCGCTGAATCGCAGCGGGCCGTGCAATTTCTGCAAACCCATGGTTTCAAGCGAGCAGGGGTGCCCCTGCAGACCGGCGGCCAAGTGCTGTGGCCGGTGCGAGCGCAGAACAACCGGCTGGGCCTGCCCCTGGACCCGCGCCTGCCCCAGCCGATCAGTACGGAAGTGCTGATCGGAGCATTGAATCGCAACGGCATCGAGACCGTGGGCTGGTTTGAATTCGGCTTGATGGCCCCGGCCGAAGCCCCCTGGCTGGCAGGGCGGGAGCAGCTGCTGTTGCGCAACCAGGCCGGCGAGACCACCTGGCTGGAAGGGGGCAAGATAAAACGAGTGTGGCTCAACCCGGCCTTGGCCGAGGTGCGCGATGGCCTCACCGCCCTGGTAGTCGATGCCTGCCAGCACTTGCCGCTGACGGCGATTCAGTTTGACGACCATCTTGGCTATCCAGCGACCTTTGGCTACGACCCCACCACTCTCGCCCTCTGGCGCTCCACCGCCGCCGGGGTCCGCCAACCCACCCCCGCCCCGGATGATCCCGAATGGGTCGCCTGGCGCGCGGGCTGGATCACCAGCCTGGTGGCCCAGATCCGCAAGGCGATGGCCCAATCCTGTCCAGGCGTTCGTCTTTCGGTGGCCCCCAATCCCCAGCAATTTTCCTACAGCAACTATCTGGCCAACTGGGGCGATTGGGTGCAGCGGGGACTGGTGGATGAGGTGGTGGTTCAGATCTACCGCAACGACCCAGCGGCCCTGCGGGCTGAATTGGCGGATCCCACCTTGAGGCAGGCGGCAACCAAGCTGCCGGTGCGCATTGGCCTTTTGGCTGGGCTGAGGGCTCAACCCAAAGCGCCGGCCCAACTGCTGCTCGAGCGCCAGATCGTGGCAGAGCAGGGGCTAGCGGGGATTGATCTGTTTTTCTATGAGACGGCGAAACCCCATTTCAGCCCCCCCAGTTGACGGTGCTGGGGAGGGCATGCCGCACCCTCTGGGGAGGGCATGCCGCACCCTCTGGGGGTTTGCCAGCGGCCATAGCCTTGACGGCTAAGTCTTCTCCCCTGCCGATGGCTGCCGCCAGCGACCCCCAGGCCTTCGCCACCGAGCTGGTCACCGCCATCGTGCGCTGGGGGATCGACGGTGCCCCGATTGCCAATCCCCTGAGTGGGCAAGAGGCGTTTCGCTTCAAAAGCGCCCAGGAGGTGGCCCAAGAGGTGCGCCAGCGGGCCGAGGCGGTGGGGCTGGAGCAGGCCATCGCTGAATTGATTGAGGACCAGGCCCGTTGGAATGCCGGCACCGGCTTTCTCACCAGCATGGGCGGGTTCGCCTTGCTGCCGGTTCAGCTGCCTGCGGCCGTCACGGCCTCCTGGGTGATCCAGACCCGGTTGGTGGGCACCATTGCCCTGCTCCATGGCCTCGACCTCAACCACGAGGCGGTGCGCACCCAGATCCTGCTGACCCTGATCGGCGAAGAAGCGGGGGAGGTCTTGAAGCAGATCGGGGTTAAGGCCAGCCAGCGCTTCGCCCAGGCCCAGCTGCGCCAGCTCCCCGTCGGCGCCCTAGGTGCCATCAACCGGGCCGTGGGGTTCCAGCTGATCAGCCGCTTCGGTCGCCAGGGAGTGTTCCAGCTTCACCAGGCCATCCCGCTGTTGGGAGGGCTGGTGGGGGGCGGCATCGACTACCTGCTGACCAGACGGCTAGGCGAAATGGCCAGCGCCGAACTCGGTGGTCGCGGACGCCAACGTCCGGCCCCAAGATGGGGTCAGGAGCAGGAGATCATCGACGTGGAGTGGCGTTAAGAGCGGCAGAGGAAGGGGGTTCGGAGCGGGGCCTCCAGTCCTGGCAGCGTTGGGGAAAGTCCCAGGAGGGTGGCAAAATGGTTTGCCATAGACGGCAATAACCAGCCCCAATATCCTCATTGCCGAAATAGCGGCAGGTAGAACATTTGGTCAAGACTGAAGACGGACTCACACCAAAAAAATTTTGCGAGAGCTTAAACCCGACTCGCTGCAAGCATCTTGAATTGCCCACATTACCCCGGCCTCAGGTTGCCAATTCTGCCTCGGTGCTCCAGGGCCCCATCGGCAGATCGGGACGGCGCAGCAGGGCAAACAAGGTGCCCGCGTTGCCGCGGCAGAGCCGTAACTCAGCATCCACCACGGTGATGTCCAGCCAGGCAGGGAAGCTCTGCTTCACCTGCCGCAGCAGGGCCAGCGGTCGACCGCCCAGGGAGGGGCCCCGCCAACCACCCCGTTCGAAACGCACACTCACCCGTTGAGATCCTGCAACAGCGATGCGGGCCTCGACGCTGATGGCGCCGATGGCGCCGAGGGGCCCATCCAGCTTGATCAGGTTCTGGGCCCTGCCATGGTCTGGATCGAGAGTTTGGAGGTTGAGCAGCCACGGGGCGCTGGTCAGGTAGGGAATGGCGCTGCTGCTCCAGCGCAGCTCCCACACCCCCGCCAGCCAGACCCCATCCCGCGTCA
>JBILDB010000259.1:0-3910 GCA_044352805.1 Cyanobium sp. | reverse complement strand
GCTGTGTTGATCCTCCTCCAGGGTGATGCCATGGGTGCCGATGACAATCACGTCGGCATTGATCTCGTCGGCCACATCACCGATCACAAAAGCCGGTTTGCCCTGACGCTCGAAGACATCGCAGGGCAGACCAGCCTGCTCAAAGCGGCTTCGGGCCTGCTCCAACAGTTGGGTGACGGCGACGGGATCATGCATCGTGCCCTCCTCCTCGACCACGGACAGCAACACGACCCGACTGCCGTGCTGCTGGGCGAGTTGCAGGCCCACTGCCACCGTTTCCGTAGTCTCGGGGCTGTGGTCAATGGCCAACAGGACGGTCTCGAACATGGTGGCTAGTGCAGTAGCCAAGATCTAGCGCCACAGGGGGCCGTGGGCCAGGGCGAAGACCGCCCCCCCAGAACCGGCCAGCTGCGTTTTGCACCCCGCTGGCGGAACTGCACCTGGAACCGCTCCACCCTGACCTGCAGGCGGGCCCGGGACGCCTGGGGGCTAATCTCCCCCCGCCTTTCCCTATCCCGTATCCATGGCGAAGCGTTCCCTGGCCAGCCTCAGCGCCGTTGATCTGCGCGGCAAACGCGTCTTGGTGCGGGTGGATTTCAACGTGCCCCTGGATGACGCCGGTGCCATCACCGATGACACCCGCATCCGGGCCGCCCTGCCCACCATCGGCTACCTGAGGGACAACGGCGCCCGGGTGCTGCTGGCCGCCCATTTCGGCCGTCCCAAGGGGCAGGTGAACGAGGGCATGCGCCTGACCGCCGTGGCCGCCCGCCTCAGTGACCTGCTGGGCGTCCCGGTGGCCAAAACCGATAGCTGCATCGGTCCCGACGCCGAGGCCAAGGTGGCCGCCCTGGCCGACGGCGGCGTGGTGCTGCTGGAGAACGTGCGTTTCTTCGCCGAAGAAGAAAAAAATGATCCGGCCTTCGCCGAGAAGCTGGCCTCCCTGGCTGAGATCTACGTCAATGACGCCTTCGGGGCCGCCCACCGCGCCCATGCCTCCACCGAGGGGGTGACCAAGTTCCTGCGACCCAGCGTGGCCGGCCACCTGATGGAGAAGGAACTCCAATACCTGCAGGGGGCCATTGATGATCCCAAGCGGCCCCTGGCGGCGATCGTGGGGGGCTCCAAGGTGAGCAGCAAGATCGGCGTGCTGGAGGCGCTGATCGACAAGTGCGACAAGATCTTGATTGGCGGCGGCATGATCTTCACCTTCTACAAGGCAAGGGGTCTGGCCGTCGGCAAGAGCCTGGTGGAAGAGGACAAGCTGGAACTGGCTCGCGAACTGGAGGCCAAGGCGGCCGCCAAGGGGGTGCAATTACTGCTGCCCACCGATGTGGTGCTGGCGGACAATTTCGCTGCCGATGCCAATAGTCAAATCGCCAAAATCGACGCCATCCCCGATGGCTGGATGGGCCTCGACATCGGTCCCGATTCGATCAAGGCCTTTGAGGCCGCCCTGGCCGATTGCAAAACGGTGATCTGGAACGGGCCGATGGGGGTGTTCGAATTTGACAAATTCGCCGCCGGCACCGATGCCATTGCCCACACCCTGGCCGGCCTGACCGCCACCGGCACCACCACGATCATCGGCGGCGGTGATTCTGTGGCTGCGGTGGAAAAAGTAGGCGTGGCCGACAAGATGAGCCACATTTCAACCGGTGGCGGCGCCAGCCTGGAGCTGCTGGAAGGCAAAGTGCTGCCCGGCGTGGCGGCCCTAGATGAGGCCTGATCCGGGGTAGCTTCGGCTTGATTCAGCCCCAAGGCTCGCCAACAGATGACCTATTGCATCGGCTACTGGTTGGAAAAGGGGCTGGTGATGGCTTCAGATTCCCGCACCAGTGCGGGAGTCGACTACATCTCCAGTTACAGCAAGATGCATCGGTTTCAGCCGGCTCCAGATCGGCTGTTCGTGCTGCTGGCGGCTGGGAGCCTGGCCACCACCCAAGCGGTGATCAGTTGGATCCGCCGCGACCTAGATCGCCATGCAGATCTGGAGCAGGGGGCTGGCAAGGATCTGCGGCACTGCGACTATCTCTTTGAAGCAGCGGCCTACATCGGTCGCGTCAGCCAGGCCGTCCAGAAGGAAAACGAAGCGGCCCTGAAGCAATCGGGATCCAGCGGCGCCGCCTCCTTCATCCTCGGTGGCCAGATCGGCAGCGAGGCCCATGGCCTCTATCTGATCTATCCCCAAGGCAACGCCATCATGGCGACGCCCGAAACTCCCTTTCTGCAGATCGGCGAGAGCAAATACGGCAAACCGCCGCTCGACACCATCGGCAACACCAACCTTTCCCTCGAAGATGGGGCCCGGCTCTGCCTGATCTCCCAGGTCCTCACCCAGCGCTCCAACCTGAGTGTGGGCCCACCCTTCGAGTTGGCGTTGATTCCCGCCGGCAGTCTGGCCATCACCCAGCAGCGCAAGATCGAGGCGGACGATGCCGACCTGGCCACCATGATGGACATCTGGAGCGAGGCCCAGCGGGAGGCTCTCTACCGACTGCCCCGTTTTGCTTGGGAAGGCGCCGCTGGGGGGTGAGCTGGTTGCATCAGCCCAGCGGGGTGGCCGGCAACTCGCGGGTAACCCGCTGCAACTGCCGGGTTTCCAGCGCCAGCACCCGGCGGGCGAAGTCGGGATCGCGCTCCAGGGTGGCGTCGAAGCAATCCACCGGCACGGCCAACACCCTGGTGCCGGCCGTCTCGGCCACGATCGTGTTCTCGGAATTGCTGTGGGTCAGCACCTCCAGTTCGTCGAGCACCTGTCCGGCCCGCAGGGCACGAAAGCGCAACTGATCGCCGCTGCGCTCTTCCACCCGGGCCTCCCCTTCGATCAACAACAACAGCTCGCGGCAGGAGTCGCCCGCGGCGGTGATCGCCTCACCCGCCGCAAAGCTGCGGATCTCGGCGTGATCGGCCAGTAGATCCAGGGTGTCCGTCCAGGTGCGGTGGAAGAAATCGCTGGTGGCGAGCACCACCCGTTTCTCGAACTCCGGCAGCGCTGCCAGCGGCAGTGCCGCCAGCGGCATTGCCGTTGGCGCCTGCGGTGGCTGCAGGGCCAGGAGTTGCTCGGCCGTCTTCCGCACCCAGGCGGGCCGTTCCGATGCGGCCAGGGCAGCGGCCAACGAGCGACCCCGCTGCCAATCGAGGCTGGTGGATAGCACCACGGCGGCGGTGGCCGCGATCGGATCCGGGTCCTGGGCCAGCCGCTCCAGCTGCTGCAGCGTCGCCGCGACCGGCAGGTCGGGCCCGGGCTGGGCCCCGTCCCGGGCGCCAGCCCGCAGGCGGTCGATCACCGCGGCGGGCAGCTTGGCCCGCCAGCGCTCCTGCTCCAGCAACTCCGCCAGCGCTGCTGGTGCCGCGACGCTCAGCCGGTCCAGCAGCTGTTGTCGCTCAGCCGCGGATTCCAGCTGGACCAGGCAGTCCAAGATGGCGCTGAGGCACAACTCCTGGCGCAGCCGCAGCCGGTCCGCCAGCAGGGCGACCGGGGCGGGCTGGTGCCGCAGCAGCAGCGGTTCACTCAAACTGCGGGCGGCGAGGCCCAGGTCTTCGAGCCGCTGCAGCAGCATCTCGGCGCGGTGATGGGCCGCTTCGGCGGGAGACACGGCCTCCAGGATGCGGGCTTCCTCCTGGGCACTGATCGAGTACTGGCTGCCGATTGAATCGAGCAGCGCCGCATCACCAGCTTTGCCAACGCCACCGCCACCACCACCACCGCCGTCGCTACCTGTTCCGATCCGGCTCTGCAGGCGCAGCAGCCGTTCCAGCGAGCGGCGGTAGCCGCTGAGACGCACCTGATCTTCGAGGCTGCGGCGCTGGTCGGGATCAAGCAGCGCCGGATCCTCCACGCCGAGTTCATCGAGCAGCTGGCGGTGTTCGTCGTCGGAGATGCCGAGTTCCTGGCGCATGCGCCGCA
>JBILDB010000033.1:0-12584 GCA_044352805.1 Cyanobium sp. | reverse complement strand
AGCCCTACCAGCTGGAACCGCTGCGCAAGGCGTTGCGGATGCCGCGGGTGAGCCTGTTCATCGCCGATGACGTGGGCCTGGGCAAGACGATCGAGGCCGGGCTGATCATGCGCGAGCTGCTGCTGCGTCAGAAGGTGCAACGCGTCGTGGTGGTGCCCCCGCCATCAGTTGTGCTGCAGTGGCAAGGGGAAATGGAGAGCCGCTTCGGCTTGCCGTTCCAGGTGATGAACCGGGAGTACGTCTCGCGGATGAGGCGGGAGCGGGGCTGGGGCATCAACCCTTGGGCCACCCACACGCGGTTCATCCTCAGCCAGGCGCTGGTGCGCAACGAGGACTACGCCGGTCCCCTGCGCGATTGGCTTGGGGATGGCGAGAGGGCTCTGCTGATCCTCGATGAGGCCCATAACGCAGCCCCCGCCAGCGGCTCCAAGATTGCCGTCGACTCCAAGCTCACCCGGGCCGTCCGCAGCCTGGCCCTTTGCTTTGAGCACAAGCTGTTCCTCTCGGCCACCCCCCACAACGGCCACAGCAACAGCTTCTCGGCCCTGCTGGAAATCCTCGATCCCACCCGCTTCTGTCGCGGCGTGACCGTGCGCAACAAGGCCGACCTCGAGCCCGTGCTGGTGCGGCGCCTCAAGGAAGACCTGCGCCGCATTGGCGAGGAACTGCCCAAGCGCGAGGTGGTGCCTGTGGTGCTGGAGGGTCTGGATCCCTCGACGCCCGAGCTTGAGCTGGCCCGCCTGCTCAAGGACTACCGCACCCTGCGGGAACAAAGGCTCAAGGGTGCGAACAGCAAGCAGCGAGCCGCCGAGCTGCTGGTGGTCACCAACCTGCAGAAGCGCTTACTCAGCTCGATCGAGGCGTTCCACCGCACCCTGGGTGTTCATTGCGACACGCTGCGGCGGCGCGATGCTGGCGAGCGCTTGCGCACGGCCCGCGACCCTCAGCAGCTGAGGTTGCTGCAGCAGGGCATCGACGGTGACGACGAGCGCGCTGAAGCTGATGAAGACAGTGTGGAGCGGGAAGCCGAGCAGGAACATCGGCTGGCGCTGGCCACCACCGACCTGGGCGCAGGGCCCGCTGAGTGGACGTTGCTCAAGGACATGCAGCGCATCAGCGAGCGTTCGCGGTACGAGCCCGATGCCCGGATCCACTACCTGCGCCGCTGGATCCAGCAGCACCTCTGCCCGGATCTCGGGCAGGAGGGGGCCCAGTGGAACGGCGAGCGGCTGTTGATCTTCACCGAGTACGCCGACACCAAGCGCTGGCTGCAGGAGCAGATCGAATCGTTGATTGCCGGCAGCGCCCGGGAGCGAGAGCGCATCGCCACCTTCCACGGCGGGATTGGCGATGAGAAGCGGGAAGCCCTCAAGCGCAGCTTCAACAGCCCACCGGAGCTGGACCCGCTGCGCATCCTGATCGCCACCGATGCCGCCCGCGAGGGGGTGAACCTGCAGAACCACTGCCGGTATCTGTTCCACTTCGACGTGCCCTGGAACCCCGGCCGTATGGAACAGCGCAACGGCCGCATCGACCGCACCCTGCAGCGCGCTCCCGAGGTGTTTTGCCACTACTTCGTGCTGGCGGATCGCGAGGAAGACCGGGTGCTCGATGTGCTGGTCAAGAAGACCGAGGAGATCCGCAAGACCCTGGGCTCCCTGCCGCCGGTAGTGGTGGGGCGGCTGAATGAGCTGTTGGCCAAGGGGATCAATCCCACCGCCATTCAGGAAGTCATGGATCAGATCCAGGGGGTGGATCAGGATGAGGGCTATAAACGCCGCCAGGCTTTGGTCAACCTGGAGCTGGAAGACAACAGCCGTGAGCGAGAAGACGAGCTCCGCCAGCAGGTGGCTCGCCTGGAGAAGGCGTTGCAGAAGTCGGAAGACTGGCTCCACTTCAGCAGTGATCTCTTCCGCGATGCGCTCAACACCAGCCTGCGGGTGAGCGCCCAGGGGAGCGGGGTAGGGAGTGGATCAGTGCCGCAGCTGATCGCTAAGGATCCAGCAGCAGCCCAGGCCGATCCCGAGCGGGCCGAATGGATCTTCCCGGCGGCCGATGAGCTGCCCGGAGGCGAGCAGAGCTGGGGGGATGTGCTGGATGCACTGCGGCGCCCACGCCAGCCCGGCGAAAAGCTCTGGGAATGGCGACGCAACACGGTGCCTCAGCCGGTGGTGTTCAAAGACCCCAAGGAGGTGAACGCCGATCGGGTGCACCTGCACCTGGAGCACCCCCTGGTGCAGCGGCTGCTCAACCGCTTCCTGGTGCGGGGGTTCCAGGGCGAGGAACTCAGCCGGGCCGCGGTGATCGCCACCCATGACGACACCGCCAAGCTGATCTTGCTGGCCAGGCTGTCGCTCTATGGCCATGGCGCCGCGCGCCTGCACGATGAAGTCCTGGAGCTGGTGGCCGAATGGGATCCAGCTGATCCGGCCAGGCGGCTGCGGGTGCTGAACGCCACCAAGACCGACATGGCCCTGGCCGACCTGGAAACCAGCCTGCGCGAACGCCTGCCAGCGGTGGAGGAAACCATCCAGCAGCAGCTGCGGGCCGCGCTGCCAGCTGATGTGGCCCAACTCAAGGACCGGCTTGAATCCCTGGCCGCCGATCGGGCTGAGCGCGCCAGGGGTCAGCTGAGCAAGCGCGCTGAAGACGAGGCCAACGCCTTCGTGAAGGTGCTTCAGGAGCAGCGGGAGCGGATCCTCAAGACCCGCACCAAGCACGACAGTGAGTTTGAGCAGCTGGCCTTCGGCTTTGCCGACCACGAGCTGCGCCAGCTGCGCGACAACCGTTCCTACTGGGACAAGCGCCTGGCCCGGATCGAGCGGGATCTGGAGCTGGAGCCAGCTGCCATCCGGCGCACCTTTGAGGTTGCCACCGCACCCCGCATCGAGCCAGCCGGGGCGATTGTGCTCTGGCCGCTGCAGGTGTCGCCATGACGAACCCCAGCTCCACCCTCGCCCCCCTCGTGACCCGAGAAGCGCTGAACGCTTTCACCCAGCGGCTGGTGGTGATGCCTTTTGAGGGCAAACCGCGGGAGACAGTGGAGGCCCTGCTCGCAGCCGGCGCCGCCGATTTTCCGCTGGATCTGCATCTGCGGCGACCCGAGGAAATCGCACCCCGCTATAGCTGGGGTGATCCCTATCTCCGCGAGGCATTGGATCACGGTGAGCTGCTGCATGGGGAGCTGGAGCGCAGCACGCTCGAACGTCCCGGCGCTGCCATCCCCATGCGCAATCCGGTGGTGGATGAATGGATCGCACGCGCCGAACGGCACTGGCGCCTGGCAACGCTTCTGCCTGATCTGCCTCGCGGCTATCTGAGCGGCCTGTTCCTGATCCAGCGCTGCTTGGAAACCTATCTGCGCGCCGTCCTGATTGCCCAGGACATCCCCTCACGCAAGTGCCGTGATCTGTGGAAACTCAGCAACCGGATGGCAGGCTCAATCCCAGGCTGGCAGCCCGAACCCGCCACGCTGAACACCCTCACCCGAGCGGCCCTGGCCTATCTCGATCCTTGCGAGAGCGATCCAGAGCCCATTCAGGACACAGCCTGGGCGCTGGCCGAGGCGGGGCCACTGCGCGACTGCTTGCGCCATTGGCTCGACAGCCTGGGGATGGTGGAGACTCAGGAGCCAGAGCCCCTGAGTGCTGAGCCGAAGGCGATGTACTGATGCGGCCTGGACGTGCTACAAGCCGGACGGCCCTGCCTATTCGGACCAGGGTTCACCGCCGCCCCTCGCGCTTGAAGGCGTCGATCTCCTCAGGGTCAAAGACCTGGGGGCCGAGGCTCTCGCGCAACGCTCGGATCGCGGCCAGCTGCTCCTTAATCGAGCGGTTGGCTGCGGCAGATGGTGCGGGTTGCGCCGGCTCGTCGTCGCTGGGGAACATCGGGACGATCTCCTTATCGACTTACGTTAGCTCCGAGCCACTGATCCAGCGGGAGGTGCTCCATGGCTGAATTCATGGCAGATCCCAGTAACGCGCGCGTCTTCAGCCGCGAGGCCCTGGAAGTCTTCACTCAAAAACTGATCGAACAATTCGCACCTGAAAAGGTGATTCTGTTTGGCTCCCAGGCCCGCGGAGATGCCCGACAGGATTCTGACGCCGACATTCTGGTGGTCATGCCGTTTGAAGGGCGGCCGTTTGCCAAGAGCCGAGAGATTCGTAGGGCCTGCAAGCCGGGTTTTCGCATTGATCTGTTAATCCGGCGACCTGAAGATATCGAGGCCCGCTATCAGTGGGGTGATCCGATCATCCGCGAAGCACTGGATCACGGGGAGGTGCTGTATGGCTGAACACAATCCTGTTGTTCAGGAATGGATCTCCAAAGCAGAAGGTGATTGGGACTGGACGGAGATCGACGTTGACAGCGTCACAGCCCGCATGCGCGACGGGTACGTCTATCACCTGCAGCAATGCATCGAGAAGTTGTTCAAGGCATGCCTGCTCCATCAGCGCCAGACCTTTCAGAAGACCCATGATCTTGTTCGGCTGTCTCAATTGCTTCAAGCTGCAGACCCTGACTGGAGCTGGGATGAGGACGAGCTGGAAGATCTGACTGAATCAGGCGTGATGAATCGCTATCCAGGGTTTGATACGTCAACGGAGGAGCTCCTGGAGCTCAAGGGTATGGCCAGCCGTCTGCGCCAGGCTTTGCTGCTGCGGCTGGGGCTGCATTCAGAGGAGAGCCGCCCCTGATGCCACCCCGCGCCCCTGGTGTTCACACCCACGAAGAGTGGAAGGGCATGGCCCAGCCGGTGGGCCTGGTGGTGGAGCCGGTGGTGCTCAATAGGCTGGGGGTTTTCCCGGAGAGTGCCACCACCGTGCTGGCCGACTGGCAGCAACGACTGGAGCAACTGCTGGAAGACCAGCCCGCGGGCGACCAGGCCGCAGGCGAGCAGTGGCTGAGCGTGGCCCCCAGCTTTGAGCTGTTCTGCCAGGAGGTGCTGGCCTGGCAGGTCGGCGACCTCCGCAAGCCAGAGGAGCTCCCGGCGCCGGCTGCCGTGCACCTCGAGGAGTACGACGAGGTGCTCCGCCCCGATTGGTTCGTCCCTGAACCCAGCCAAGAGGATGGGCTGGTCAAGGCCCAGCTGCTGGTGCAGGAGCTCCCAGTCGGCACCCCGTTCGATGCGCTACCCAAGGGCCTGGATGGCCGGCGGCAATGGGAGGCCACACCCCAGCAGCGGTTAGAGCGGCTGCTGAAGGAAAGCGAGCACCCGATTGGTCTGCTCTGGAACGGGGTAGCTCTGCGGCTGGTGTACGCGCCGCGCGGCGAATCCAGCGGCCACCTCACCTTCCCGCTGGAGCCGATGACCACGGTCGACGGGCGACCGATGCTCGCGGCGCTGCAGATGCTGCTGGGGCCGGATCGCCTGTTTGAGGGTGGTGCCAGCAACACGCGCCTGCGGCCGCTGATGGAGCAGAGCCGCAAGGAACAGAACGAGGTGAGCACCCGCCTGGCCGAGCAGGTGCTCGAAGCGCTGTGGATCCTGCTGCGCGGTTTCGATGCCGCGGGCCTGGAGGTGGACGACCCCAGCCACATCTACGGCGGCCTGATCACCGTGCTGCTGCGGCTGGTGTTCTTGCTCTACGCCGAAGACGAAGAGCTGATGCCCACCGATTCGCTTTACGGCCAGCACTACAGCGTTGGCGGCCTGGCACAGCGCCTGCGACAAGACCGCACTGATTACCAGAACGCCATGGAAGGCCGGCGAGGTGCCTGGGCCACGCTGTTGAGCTTGTTCCGCCTCGTCTACGACGGCGGCGGCTCCACGGAGGCTTATCTTCCAGCCAGGCACGGCGATCTGTTTGATCCGGAGACCTACCCCTTCCTTGAAGGCCGCACAGCAGACACGGCCTATACCGATGGGCCGTTGACCTCCGTGCCGTCCATCAGTGACGACGTGGTGGAGCAAGTGCTCACCAAGCTGCTGCTTCTCGACGGCCAGATCCTCAGCTACCGGGCCCTGGATGTGGAGCAGATCGGCTCGGTCTACGAGGGGATCATGGGCTTCATGGTGGAGCAGGCCACCGGACCCAGCGTTGGGATTACCCACAAGCCACCGCGTCAGAAGGTCACCATCACTGTTGTGGTGAATGCCAGCGATCTCTTGGCCCAACCCTCAAGCAAGCGCGAGAAGTGGCTGAAGGATGCCACTGGGGTGGACCTCAAATTGGGAGACAAGTTGATCAAGGGGCTCAAAACAGCCACCACCGTGGAAGACCTATGTCATGCCCTCGACAAGCGACTTTCGAAACACACACCGCGAGGCGGATTCCAATCAGGTTCGTTGATCCTGCAGCCAACTGAGGAGCGGCGGCGCAGCGGTAGCCACTACACGCCAAGATCGCTCACGGAACCGATCGTGGCCGAAGCCTTGCGGCCGTGGCTTGAGGGTTGCAACGGCAAACCAACAGCAGAGCAAGTGCTGGCGCTGAAGCTGTGCGATCCGGCCATGGGTTCGGGTGCCTTCCTAGTGGCTGTCAGCCGCTTCCTGGCCCGCTGGCTAGTGGCGGCCTGGGAGGACCCAGAGGGACCTGGCTTTCCGCCGGAGTTCAGAAAGGAGTGGGACAAGGACCTCTATGCCCGGCGCCTTATCGCCCAGCGCTGCCTCTATGGGGTGGACAAAAACCCCTTTGCGGTGAACCTGGCGAAGCTCTCCCTCTGGCTGGTGACACTCAGCAAAGAGCTGCCGTTCACCTTCGTCGATCACGCCCTGAAGTGCGGGGATTCGCTCGTTGGGTATTCACTGGAGGAGATACAGGCCGCCACCAAGAATGTGCAGCTGTTGCTTCTCCAGGAGTATCGAGGTTCTTATGTGCAGGCCTGTTCTGATCTTCGGAGGAGCTTTGCTGAAGACACCCGCAGTGATGAAGCCTACGACCAAAAGCGGGTGCTATTGCAGCAGCAGATCAAAGCAACGGAGAGATTACGCCAGGCTGGAGATTTAATGGTAGCAGCCTTCTTCGATGCGCCAAAGCCCAAGGATCGCGCCGAAAAAGAGCAAGTTTATTTAGCGATGCTTAGTGGTGGGTTCGATGACGAGGGCCTGCAGGATGCGATTCAAGGAATCCGAGAAAGGGTAATTACAGGCAACAAAGGCATCAATGCTTTCCACTGGGATCTTGAGTTTTCAGAGGTTTTTGGAGAGGGGCGCAAGGGCTTTGACGCACTAATAGGAAATCCTCCATTCATAGGCGGATCGAAGCTCTCGGCTCTTTTTGGCGAAAACTACCCGGCATGGCTCCGATATAAGTTCGCCGAAAGCGGGGGCAAGGGAGTAGACATCACTGCTCACTTTTACCGCCAGGCGCACGTTATCACAAGAAGCCTGGGAACATATTCACTAATCGCAACCAAGACGATTGCAGAAGGCGATACGCGCATGGCCGGCCTGTTCTATCTAATAGGGCAGGGTGACGTGATCTATGCATGCAAAAAACAATTCGAGTGGCCCGGCGTTGCTAGCGTGATCGTATCAGTAGTTCACCTTAAGAAAGATGCCCGCAAGGCGGGGACACCCTGCGTGTTTAATGGCTCCAGTGCTGAGGGCATCAACTCCCACTTGATACCTAGTCCACACGAGCTTAACCCCAGCAAACTGTCGTCAAATAAAGAAAGATCATTTCTTGGCTGCAAGATATATGGCGAAGGATTCATCTTCTCAAACGCTGATGCGCCAGAGAAGGATGACTATGCCGGTGGCCGCAATGAATTGTCGAAGATAATCGAAGAAGAGCCTCGATGCGGGGAGGCCATTTATGATTACATAGGCGGCAAGGAGATCACGACCCATCCAAAGCACAGAGGATACCGAAAGGTAGTCAACTTTAAGCAGATGAGCCTTGATGAGGTCCACAGCAACTATGCCCCCCTCCTAGAGATCGTCGAGATGAAGGTTAAGCCAAAACGCGACGAGATGGGCTCCTATCAAGTCGCAGAACGCCGCAAAGAATTATGGTGGCAGTATGGCACGTACACGCCTCGCTATTTCGAACTAATTGATGAGGCGGGGTTCGTGCTTGCGATGTCTAGAACCACATCTTACATAGCAATTGCAAAAATACCTGCGAGAACGGTATTCAGTGAGCAAGCAATAGTATTCGCTCCGTGGGGATCGGTTGGAATGGTTTTTGCGCTGCTTCAATCTCGTCTCCACGAGCTTTGGGCGCTGAGTTTTGGGTTGACTCAAGGGGAAAAACCCAGGTATAAACCGCCCTCTTGCTTTGAGACTTTCCCTTTTCCCAGAGAAATGGGACCGCTCGACGGCCCCGATTTTGAGACATCTTTAGCCCTTGAGGATGTAGGAGACAAATATCTGGACTTTAGGGCCAAGATTTTGCTGTCCAGCGAAGAAGGCCTCACAAAGGTCTATAACCGCTTCCACGATCCCGCTGAAATCAGTGGCGAAATCTTGGATTTGCGTCGACTGCACAGCGAAATGGATCAGTCTGTACTAGGTGCATATAAATGGGATGATGTAGTCACCGCCTGTGGTTTTGGGCTCGACAGTGTGGATCTCGCAGACGACGTCCAGTTGTCTGACGAACTTCAGGAACGCATTGCCAGCGATGAGATTTTCTTCTGGGATGCAAATGAAGCCCTTGATTTCCAATCTCAGCTCCAGGCTCAAGGTGTTATCACCGGCCGTAGCAAGCTGCCATGGCACTACCGATGGCCCGATGCCGTGCGAGATGACGTGCTGGCTCGATTACTGGCGCTGAATGCCGAGCGGTACGAGGAGGAGGTGCTGCTGGGGTTGCACAGCAAGGGGGCGAAGCAGGCCGCGAAGGCGGCCGGTGCTGGTGGCGCATCAGGGAAGCGGCGGGGGCGGCCACTAAAAGCTGCTAAAGCGGATGAGACTGAAGTCCATCAGGCCGAGCAGATGGGGTTGGGGTTATGAGCAGCAAAGATCCGATCACGAAAGCGCTGCCGCTCTCCGAGCCTCAGCTCGCGGCGATCGCCACAGCCTGCAGCCAGCACCACGTGGCGCGGCTTTATCTGTTTGGCTCGCTACTGCGGACGGATTACCGCCCTGGACAGAGCGACATCGATCTACTGGTTGAATTCCAGCCGCTCCAGCCTGCCGAGCTGGTTGACGCCTACTTCGGACTTGAGGAACAGCTCGCCGACAGCCTTGGCACGGCGGTGGACCTGGTGATGGCCACTGCCAGGCGGAACCCGATCGTCCAGGCCGACATCGACGCCTCCAAGCGACTGATTTATGCGGCGTGACACAAGGGTGCTGCTGATGACTGTCGTCGAATCCGCCGACGCCATTGCTGATGCGGTGGAAGGCATCAGCTTTGATGGCTACAGCAACAGCCGTCTGATCCGTGCTGCGGTTGAGAGAGAGTTCATCACCATTGGAGAAGCGCTGAACAATCTCTCTCGGATTGATCTCGGCTTGTTCGCCAGAATCAATGCGGCACCTCGAATCATCAGCTTTCGCAATAAGCTCGCCCACGAATACGACATGGTTGATGATGCTCTTGTATGGGGCGTCATCCAAAAGTCCCTGCCTCCATTGAGAGCGATCTGTTCGGATCTGATCGATAACCTTCCCCAGAAGGAGAGCTGATCATGGCCAAAGCAGAAGCCACCGTTGAAGAGCTCGTCAGCAAGATCGAGCGCGTTGAGCTGCGCCTCCCAGAGATGCAGCAGCCATGGGCCCAAACCTGGACTAACCTCAACATAGAAGTTGAGCCCTCCATGCGAACTGTCAACGTTCACGAGGCCAAAACCCAGTTCTCCCGGCTGATCGATGCCGCCCATGCCGGCGAGACGATTCTGGTGGCCAAGGACGGCAAGCCCTGGGCGCGGCTGGTTCCCCTGGAGCCCGCTCAGCCCCGCCGCCAGCCCGGAGTTCTGCGTGGGCTCCTCCAGCTTCCCTCCACCGAAGAGCTGCTGGCCCCACTGCCCCCTGAGGAGCTCGATGCTGCTGACGCTCCCTTGCCCGTTTGATGGCCCCCTCCCTCCTGCTCGACACCCATGCCCTGCTTTGGTGGTTGGCGGAGCCGGAGAAGCTTTCGGTGCCCGCCCAGGCGGCCATCGGTGATCCAGCGGCCAGGGTTTTTGTGAGTGCTGCCTCCGGCTGGGAACTCGCCACCAAAGTGCGCCTCGGCAAACTTCCCGGCGCCGAAGGGCTGCTGCGGGATCTGCCCTCCCTCCTGCAAAACCAGGGTTTCCAGCCGTTGGCCGTGCAGTTGCGTCATGGCGTCCACGCCGGCGGCTACCCGCAGGCCCACCGGGATCCCTTCGACCGGCTGCTGGCGGCCCAGGCTGAGCTGGAGGGCCTGCCACTGGTGAGCCTCGACCCTGCGCTGGCCACCTTCCCCTGCCGCCTGCTCTGGTGAAGGGATGACCACCTCTGCCCATGTCCGCAGCCAGCTGATTCAGGCCCTCACCCTGGATCTTGTGGGCCCCTCCCCAGACATCCTCGACCAGCTGGAGTTGGAAGGGCGCACTGAGGAGGCAACTGAGCTGCGCGAAGAGCTGCTCGATCGCCCCCCCAACCGCTGGTACCAGACCGGTTTCCTGATCCCCAGCGAAACCAGCCTCGGCGATCGCGCCGATGATGCGGCCGACGACGAGTTCGCCGGTCTCGATGGCCAGAACCTCTCCGCCAAACGCAAAAGCAACGCCAGCGGTGATGACACCGGCGCCAGTGAAGCTGGGCCGGCGCGGCGGGTGTTTTTCACCTGCTCCGTTGGTTTGAGTCTGCTCATACCGGCAGCCACCGGGCTGGAGGTCACGGTGCACTGGGCCAGCTACAAGCCCACCGCCCCGCCAGCAGACAGCAAGGCCGACGAAGCCTGGTTGCGCGAACCCCACACCGAGCAGATCAGCATCCCAGCCGAATTGCTGTCGCCCACTGGCCGATCGGCTCAGGCCAAGCAGGTGCCCGGCAGCGATGGCCTAATGCTCCGGTGGCACCTGAGGCCAGCGCCTGCGGATCCGGGCTACCCCTCCGGCGCCGTGGCCGTGAGCCTGTTCCTCACCAATGAACGCAGCTATGAGGGCCGCAGCGCCGAAGACCGCGACCGCGCCAGTGCCTTCCAAGTGCAACTGGATGTGGCCTGCAGCGCCGGCTTCCTGCCGCGCCGCGACCCCCGCGCCGCCGATTCAGCGATCAACGCCAACGATTGGGACCATCGCGTCAACAACCTCCACTACCGCGGCGACCACGAATTCGCCGTAGGGCACAACATTTCCGTGGCCCCCCGGATTGATGCCAACGGCCACTGCCACCAGATCAGCACCACCTGGCTGCCCCAGGCCACCGTCGAAAAGGTGCTGCCTCGGGTGGCGGAGCTGGAAGCCGGCGGTCTGGTGCTGTCGATGGCGGAGCTGGATCGGCTGGCCAGCGAAGGGGTTGACCCCGTGCAGGCGGCCTTGCGCCCGCTCGTCACGGCCTACACGGACTGGATCGAGCAGCAGCGCGCCACGACTGACACGCTCAGCAAGCAGCAGCAGGCCACCGCCACCGAGCTGCTGCAGGAGGCCAGCAAGCAAGCCAGGCGCATCGAGAGGGGCATCGAAGCGCTGGAGAACGAACAGGTGCGGCTGGCCTTTGCCATCGCCAACCGAGCCTTGGCTGCCGCTGCCCGCCAGCGCTTTGGGGTTATGCAGGGCCAAAAGCCCGAAGACGTGTTGCCCCAATGGCGTCCGTTCCAGCTCGCCTTTGTGCTGATGAACCTCGTCGCGATGGCCGAGCCCAACGATGCCGATCGTGACACCATCGACCTGCTGTTCTTTCCCACCGGCGGCGGCAAGACCGAGGCCTACCTGGGGCTGGCGGCCTACACCCTGGTGCTGCGCCGGCTGCGCCACGGGGGCTCGATCGAATCGGCCGGCATGGCCGTGCTGATGCGCTACACCCTGCGCCTGCTCACCCTCGATCAGCTCGGCCGCGCCTCCACCTTGATCTGCGCCCTGGAGCTGGAACGCCGCAACGATCCCAAACTGCTCGGCCAGTGGCCCTTTGAAATCGGCCTGTGGGTGGGGCAGAGCGGCACCCCCAACAAGCTGGGCCATAAAGGCGATGGCGACGACAACAGCGCCCGTTCCCGCGTGCTCGCCTGGAGCGGCGGCGACAACAAGCCGATCCCGATTGACAACTGCCCCTGGTGCGGCACCGAGCTGGGCAAGGCCTCCCTGGCCGATGAGCGCCCGGCGGTGGCGCGCGGGGTGTTCCGCCTGCTCCCCGATGCCGATCGCCCCACGGAGCTGCGGGTCTGCTGCCGCAACCGCCAGTGCCGCTTCTCGGGCGACAGCACCCTGCCGCTGGTGGCCGTCGATGAGATGCTCTATCAACGGCTGCCGGCCTTCGTGATCGCCACGGTCGACAAGTTCGCCGCCCTGCCCTGGGTGGGAGCGACCGGAAAGTTGTTCGGCCGCGTCTCCCATGCCCAGCCAGGTAAGGGCTTCGTTGGGCCCAGCGATGGCAGCGATCAGGCTGGCGGGCTGCTGCCCCAGGGGCTGGAGCCCCCCGATCTGATCATCCAGGACGAACTCCACCTCATCTCCGGGCCGCTGGGCTCGATGGGTGGCCTCTATGAAGCCGTGATCGATGAACTCTGCGC
>JBILDB010000258.1:0-3913 GCA_044352805.1 Cyanobium sp. | reverse complement strand
GGCAGCTGGCCGCTGCCATCGGCCAGCTCCAGGTAGCCGCGGCGCAACACCGGCTCCGCCCCATCCAGCCTGTTGCGCATGCCCGGCACGTTGGCGGTGATCGCGCAATCCCCGAACGACACCAGCAGCCGGGTGCGCGCGCGCACCTCAAGGATCAGCTCCAGGTTGTCAGCGTTGGCGACGCCTCCCTCCACCAGGCAGATATCCACGTCCCGGGGGTAGTCCTTGATGTCGGACGCCACCGGGCTATACACCACATCAACCTGCTCCGCCAGCTCGATCAGCCACTCGTCAAGATCGAGGAACGACATGTGGCAGCCGGAGCAGCCGGCCAGCCAGACGGTGGCAAGACGCAGCTTCATGGTGCCTGCTGCCCCCTGGCGCGGGCCCGCACCAAGGCCCCCAGCCGTGCGGGGTCGGCGTGCTTCTCGCCGCTGGTGTCGGCCTTGTCGAACAGGGCGCCGGTGGGGCACACCTGCACGCACTTGCCGCAGTCGGTGCAGGCGTCCACCGCCCCCCAGGGCTGATTCAGCCCCGAGATGATCCGGCAGTGCTCGCCGCGCCAGCCCACATCCCAGACATGGGCCCCTTCAACCTCGTCGCAGACCCGCACGCAGCGGGTGCAGAGGATGCAGCGGTTGTGGTCGAGCCCGAACAGGCGATGGCTCAGGTCGACGGGGCGATCCGGATGGCGGTAGGGCAGCCGGGAATGGTCCATACCCACCTCCACGGCACGGTCCTGCAGCTCGCAGTGGCCGTTGGCTACGCACACCGCGCAGACGTGGTTGCCCTCGGTGAAGAGCATCTCGATCACCGTGCGCCGGTAGTCCCGCAGCCGGGGGGTGTCGGTGCGCACCACCATCCCCTCCGCCACCGGGGTGAGGCAGGCGGGCTGCAGCTTGGCGCTGCCCTCGATCTCCACCAAGCAGAGCCGGCAGGCGGCCACCGGGCTCAGCCCCTCCAGGTGGCAGAGGGTGGGGATGGGCACCCCCACCTCCCGCGCCGCCGCCAGCAGCGTGCTGCCCGTGGCCATCGCCACATCGCGGCCGTCGATGGTCAGGGTGCGGACGCTCATCGGCCGGCTGCTGCTGCTGCCGTGGGCTCAGGCTTCAGCCGAGCCAGGTACTCATCGCGAAAGAAGCGCAGGGTGCTTAACACCGGTTTGGGAGCATTCTGGCCCAGACCGCAGAGGCTGGTGTCCACGACCATGGGGCAAAGGGCTTCGAGCTGGGCCAGATCCTTGGCCGTGGCGTCGCCGGCCAGGTGCTTCAGCAGCAAATCATGCAGCTGCACGGTGCCGGCGCGGCAGGGCACGCACTTGCCGCAGGATTCATCCCGGCAGAAGGCCATGAAGAAGGCGGCGATGCCCACCATGTCGGTGTTGTGGTCCATCACCACCATGCCGCCGGAACCCATGATCGTGCCCAGCTCCTGCAGGCTCTCGTAATCCACCGACGTGTCCAGCAGGGAGGCCGGCACGCAGCCGCCGGAGGGACCGCCGGTCTGCACGGCCTTGATGGCGGCTCCATCCGGGCAGCCCTCCCCCATCTCGGTCACGATCGTGGCCAGGCTGGTGCCCATCGGCACTTCCACCAGCCCGCCCCGGCGCACATTGCCGGTGAGGCAAAACACCTTGGTGCCCTTGCTGCCGGCGGTACCGATGGCGGCGAACCAAGCGGCGCCCTCGCGCAGGATCGGCACCACGTTGGCGAACGTTTCGACGTTGTTGATCAGGGTCGGCAGTCCCCATACCCCCGCTTCAGCGGGGTATGGGGGGCGCGGCCGCGGAGTGCCGCGCTGGCCCTCGATCGAGTGGATCAGGGCCGTTTCCTCGCCGCAGACATAGGCGCCGGCGCCAACCCGCAACTCCACCGTGAAGCCGAAGGGGGTGCCGAACAGCCCCGCCCCGAGCAGGTGGCGGCGAAGGGCCTGCTCGATCGCCCGCCGCAGGTTGACGATCGCCAGCTTGTACTCGGCGCGGATGTAGATGAAGCCCCGATCGGCCCCCACCGCGTAGGCGGCGATCGCCATGCCCTCCAGCACGCGGTGCGGATCACCCTCCAGCACGCTGCGGTCCATGAAGGCGCCGGGGTCGCCCTCATCGGCGTTGCAGACAACCACCTTGCGCTCACCAGGCATCTTGGCCACCGTTGCCCATTTCAGACCGGTGGGATAGCCGGCGCCGCCACGGCCGCGCAGGCCGCTGCAGCGGATCGTCTCGATCACCTCGGCCGGGGTGCATTCCTGCACGGCGCGGCGCAGCTGCTCATAGGCGCCGCGCTCGATCGCCGCTTCGATCCGCTCAGGGTCAATCAGGCCGCAGTGCTCCAGCACGATGCGCCGCTGCCGCGTGAAGAAGGGCCGCTCGGTGTCGACCTGCTCTCCCGCAATAGGGGTCCAGGCCAGGGGCGCTTGCCGCTCGGCGGAGGTGGCTGCCTGCGAACGCTGGGCCAGGGCCGTGATCAGCCCGTCGGCATCGGCCGCCGTCACGCCGGCGAACAGGGCGCCATCGGGATCAACCGCCAGCAGCGGGCCCTGGCTGCAGGGACCGAGGCAGCCCACGCCGGTGATGGCCACTCGTTCCTGCAGCTCCCGCCGGGCCACAGCGGTGGTCAGCGCCAGCCGCAGCTCGGCGGCGCCTCCAACCAGGCAGCCGGCGGAGCTGCAGCAGCGCACCCGCAGAACGGAGCAGGGGGTTGGGGAGAGGGGGGTCATGGCTGTGGTTCCGATCCGCGCTCAAGCTCGTGTTCTGCAGCGAGGCCACGCACCGCCGCCAGGACGGAGCCGACGGTCTGGTGTTTGCGAACCTCGCCGTCGATCACCACCACCGGCGCGGCGCTGCAAGTGCCCAAGCAGCGCACCGATCCCAGGCTCACCCAGCCATCGGCACGGCAGGCGCCCAAATCGATCTGCAACTCCTGCTCCAGGGCCTCAATCAAGGCAGCCGCCCCCTTCACCTCACAGGCCGTGCCGTTGCAGACGACGCAGCTGTGCCGCGCCGGCGGGCGGAAACGGAACAGGTGATAGAAGGAGGCCGTGCCATAAACGCGGCTGAGCGGCAGCTCCAGGCTGCGAGCGACGTGGCCCAGCAGATCGTCGCCGAGATAGCCGTAGAGCTCCTGGGACTGGTTGAGGATTTCGATCAGGCTGTCGGGGCTGTGGTGATGCCGGCGCAGCAATGGCTGTAGGGCTTCAAAGGATTGCGCCGTTGGGGCAGCCGCCCCATCCGGAAGTTCTGACGTTGCCGTGGGCATCACTGCTGTGGGCGCTGTGGGCATCACTTCGGCCATCGAGCTGGGCATCGCTTGGTCCCACCGCTTGTTTCACCGTAGGCCTGATCAACAGATTCGTGGCAATTGCTCACCCCGGCCCAGTTCCAGGCGGCGGTGCAGTCCCAGGCTGTTCTCAAGCAGTACTGCCTCACCCCGCACACAGCCGATGATGGCAGCAGAGGCCTCAAAGCGTCGCAGCAGTTCCAGGGCCCGTTCCGCCTCGTTGGCAGGCAGGAACAGCACGAAGCGTCCCTCGTTGGCCATGGCCAGGGGATCGAGGCCCAGCAGCTCACAGGCGGCATCCACCTGGGGGCCGATCGGGATGGCGTTCTCACGCACCAGGACCCCCAAGCCGGCGCCACGGCCAATCTCATGCAGGGCGCTGGCCAGGCCGCCGCGGGTGAGATCCCGCAGGCAGTGCAGCTCCAGGCCGGCCGCCAACAGGGCCTGAACCGGCTCATGCAAAGGGGCCAGATCGCTGCAGAGCTCCGTGCGGAACCCCAGCTCCTGGCGCGCCGCCAGGATCGCCACCCCATGGCGGCCCAGATCACCGCTCACCAGGATGGCGTCACCGCTGCGCACCGCCTTGGGGCCGATCACCAGCCCATGGTCCACCCGGCCGATCCCGGCGGTGTTGATGT
>JBILDB010000032.1:0-12611 GCA_044352805.1 Cyanobium sp. | reverse complement strand
TGCCTGGCTGCGGCTGCCCAGCTTGGGGCAACCCATCAGCAGGCCGGCTACCGTCGCAGCCAGCTCCTGGCCCCGATCCGATGACGTCCTTGCCCCTGATTGACTCCCCCGTGATTTCCAGGGCCCTAGTGGCCTATGGCCATTACCTGAGCTTCATGGTTTGCTTTGCGGCGCTGGTCCTGGAGCGACGCTTGATCCGGCCGCAACCGGACCGCCGGGACGCCATCTGGATGGTGATTACGGATATTGTTTACGGGATTGCTGCTTTGGGGGTATTGGGAACCGGGATTTTGCGAGTTCTTTACTTTGGGCAAGGCAGTTCTTTCTACACGGAAAACCCACTTTTTTGGTGGAAAGTTGGGGCCTACCTGGCGGTTGGAACATTATCCCTCTACCCCACGATCACCTATATCCTTTGGGCTATCCCGCTACGTAAGGGTGAGCTGCCCCAGGTGACTGAATCCCTAGCCACCCGTCTCAAATGGATCCTCAATATCGAGATCCTGGGCTTCGCCCTGATTCCGTTACTGGCGGCGCTGATGGCCAGGGGCGTTGGGCGTCCCTTTTTGGGCTGATCCCGCCAACAAAATTGGTTGCACGGTCGCTTCCCGCCTGGATCAGCCCTTGGGGACTGGGCCTGGCCCTGACGGGCCTTGGCCTGACGGGCCTGGCGATGGGTCCCTGGCTGCAAGCCGCCGCCTTGCCTGCAGCCTGCCCCCGCGCCACCGAGGTGCAGCAGAGACCAGCGCTAGGCCGATTACAGCAGCCTTCCCCGCCAACGCCGCGGGGGGCGGACGATTACCGCGACCAGATTCAGACCACGCTGGCTGGCTGGCCCCGCTTACCCCATTGGTGTGTCTGGATCGAGCCCGGCGCCAGGGAAGGGCGTTGGCAGCCTGCGATTGAGGCGGCCCTCAGCCATTGGCAGGGGGTCCTGCCGATTGATCAGGTCATGGATCCGGACCAGGCCCAGGTGCTGGTGTCGCATCGGCGTCCACCCCTGCTGCAACGCGATGGCCGGCAGCGGGCCAGCCATGGCAGGACCACCTTGACGGCCCGCTACGTCAATCGCGCTGGCAAGTGGCGATTGGAACCGCATCTGCTGGTGATGGTGGATTCGACCCAGCGCCAGGCAGGCATCCGGGCCACGGCCCTGCATGAATTGGGCCATGCCTTCGGTCTTTGGGGCCATAGCCCGGATCCAGGCGATGGGATGGCGGCGGCGCCCGGGGCCAAACCCGTGCTGCAGCTCAGTCCCAGGGACCTGGCCACCCTGAACTGGTTGTACCAGCAGCCCACGGTCTACGGGCGTCCCGGGGCCGCTGCCCCTGATCCCTGAGGGGTCTACCCCTAGGGACCTGCGCTTTGCTGCAGTCGGCGCTCACAGCGATTCAGCCCCTCCTGGCAGTCGCCCACCATCAGCAAACCGGACCCCCCCCACAACAGGCGCCCGGGCAGGTCGGGGACCGCCGCCCCCAGCTGCCGATGGGGCCCAAAACCCCGCTGCTGGAAATAGCGCACCAGGCGAGCGTGCTGCCGCTCCCGATCGCGGATGGCCAGCAACCAGGCCCGCCGGCAGGGGGTGCATTCCAACGCCCAGGCGAAGGTGGCCGCCCAGATCAGTTCGCCCACCCCCGCAGTTTCTTGCCCCTGGATCCGCAGGGTGTCGAGATGCAGTCCAGATGCCGTCGGCATGGCCCACCCCTTGAGGTCCCCCAGCAGCAGGGGGCCTTGGCCTGGGCGGGGGCGGGCCACCACCACCCGCAGGTTCCAGAAGCCCAGGCGCCGGGGGGCTTGGATCCGCAGCAGCTTTCCCTGGGCAGCGGCGATGGCTTCGATGCGCTCCAGGGTCAGGGCCAAGCTTCAGGGGTCCCCAGAGGCATCGCCCGGATAGGGATCAGCCAGAACAACAGCCCCCATGGGCAAGGGACCGTAGAGGTGGGGAAACAATTCCCCCGTATCTGGGGCGGGCTCCTGACGAATCGGCACCCCGGCGGTGGCTATGGCCCGGGGATCAAGGGCCAACAGCACCACATCGGCGGCATCGGCATAAAAACGCTGGTAAGTCGATTCCACCTGGTGAAGCCAGCTGGCATGGACAAAGCCAACTTGCTCAAATGTCATGCCCCTGGTGGACCAGAGGTAGAAACCCTGTCGTTTCGCCTGGCGCCAATCCGCCGCCAAGGTGAGGTGATAGAGCCAACTTGGGGAGTACCAAGCCCGCCGTTCGGCCCAGGGACTCGCCATGACAGCCCCCAAGGCAGGACCTTCCAGCCAGGGGTCAAGCCAGGCCCTGATCTCCTCCAGCCCGCTTTCGAGCCCAAAACGCTCGGCATCGAGGCCGCGAAACTGCCTCAGAAACGGCAAGATCAACCACTGCAGTTCAGGACGTTGGCTGGTTTGAGGAAGCTCAAGCAGCGCTTGATTCCATTGCCGCAGCAGGGTCAGGGCCTGCTGGCGAGCGGCGGCCGCATCCCCGTTGGCATGACGTTCTGGATAGCGGCAGTGATCGAGCAGAGCTTTGAATTCACCATCACAGCTGGTGATCAGTTGGGCGGCTAAACGATCGTTGGGCCAGTCTCGGCCAAGCTGCTCCAGGCTCCAACGCACAATCTGCTGACTTTCATCGATCACCCTGCCATCGGCAAGCACGAGCACGGGCACCGTGCCCTTAGCCGAAGCGGCCAGCAGTTCGGGTGGTTTGGCGGCCAGGGCCACTTCCCGTAATTCCAGCTGGATCGCCGCTGCCGCTAGGGCCAGGCGGGCGCGGATGGCATAGGGGCAGCGGCGAAAGCTATACAGAATGGTTGGATTACTGCTTCCCGCACCTATCTCTGCCAAGCCAGTTTGCTGGGATGGAATCTCAACCATGGCCCTGGGTTTCCCGACTACGGGCGAGCAGCAGTTGGCGCTGACGTTCGGCAAAACGCTGGCGATCGCTGTTGGAGTGGACCGTCAGGCAGTAGCGACAACTCACCCCTTCTACATAACTGGGCAGTTTGGTGTCCGCTTGGGAGAGGGGCATGCGACAGCCATGACAAAGGCTGTGGCTACCGCTCTCGAGTTGGTGGTTCAGGCTGACGCGCTGATCAAAAACAAAACATTCACCACTCCAGCGACTCTCGGCGGCGGGTATCTGACGCAGATAGTTGAGGATGCCACCCTGCAGGTGATACACCTGATCAAAACCTTGCTGCAGTAAAAACGCCGTCGCCTTTTCGCAGCGGATGCCACCGGTACAGAAGAGGGCTAACCGCCGCTTGGGATGGTCTTGGAGGAAGGGCGCCAAACCGCTGCTAGTCCAGGCCGGGAATTCCCGGAAACTGGTGCTATTGGGATGAATCGCCCCAGGGAAATGGCCCACCCGCACCTCGTAGGCGTTGCGGGTATCAATCAGCAAGGTATCAGGATCATCCACCAGCTGGTTCCATTCTGCCGGCGGCACATAGACGCCAACTCCCTGTTGAGGCAGGACATCGGCACGACCCAGGCTGACAATCTCGTGCTTGATACGCACTTTGAAATGGCGAAAGGCAGGGGCCGTCGCTAAGCAGGCCTGCGTCTGCAAGGGAGCCAGTCCTGGCACCTGCTCCAGTGCCGCCAGCAGCGTCTGCAATGCCGATTCCGGGCCCCAGAGACTGCCGTTTACCCCCTCACTTGCCAGCAAGACGGTGCCTTTGAGCTCCAGGGCAAGACCAAGGTTGGTGAAGCGATCACGCAGCTCAACCAGGCTGCCGGGGTCCAGGTATGCAAAACGGTAGAAACTGATTACCTGCAGGGACATGGGGGGCCTTGGTCCTATGGGTTAACGGGGATCGCTGGCATTGGCTGTTCCATCACCCGGACGCCTGCGGCTGCCAGCAGGGCGCGGTCCTTGTGTTGGCTGGGGTTGGCAGTGGTGAGCAGGGTGTCGCCATAAAAAATCGAGTCGCCTCCCACCAGCAGGCAGAGAATTTGGGCTTCCCGCGTCAACTGCTCGCGACCGGCGCTGAGGCGCACCCGACTCTTGGGCATGAGGATGCGGGCTGTGGCCACCATCCTCACCAAATCAAGGGGATCGACCGGCGGGCAGTCCTGCAGTGGAGTGCCGGGCACCGCCACCAGGGCATTGATCGGCACGCTCTCGGGATGGGGATCCAGGTTGGAGAGCACCTGCAGCAGGGAGGCCCGGTCAAGACCGGATTCACCTAGGCCGATGATGCCTCCGCAACAGAGCCCAATGCCGGCCTGGCGCACCCGAGCCAGAGTTTCAAGGCGCTCCTCATAGGAGCGGGTGGTGATGATCTCTCCGTAGTGCTCGGGACTGGTGTCCAGGTTGTGGTTGTAGGCGCTTAACCCCGCTTCTGCCAGCCTGATCGCCTGGGATTCGGTGACCATGCCTGCTGTGACACAGGCCTCCAGCCCCAGGGCCCTGACTCCCCGCACCATTTCAAGCATGGCCTCAAAGGGGGCCCCCTCCCGGATTTCGCGCCAGGCCCAGCCCATGCAGAAGCGCTGGGCCCCGGCCTGGCGAGCTACCTGGGCCCGGCGCAGGACCCCGGCCACGTCAAAGTCGGATCGGTCGGTCACATCACTGCTGTGGTGCAACGACTGGGGACAGTAAGCACAGTCTTCTTCGCAACCCCCTGTTTTGACGCTCAGCAGGGAAGCCAGCTGCACCTGATAACCGGGATTGGCCATGCGGTGCACGGACTGGGCCTGCCAGATCAAGTCGACCAGCGGCAGGGTGAGAAGGGCCTCAATCTCAGGGGTGGTCCAATCGTGGCGCAGCATCATCGACTTCCCTGGACTCCCCCAAAGCGGCGGTGACGACCCTGGTACTCAAGCAGGGCCTTGTGCAGGGCCTCCTCATCGAAATCAGGCCACAGCACCTCGGTGATGTAAATCTCGGCGTAGGCCAGTTGCCAGAGCAGGAAATTGCTGATCCTTTGCTCACCACTGGTGCGGATCAGCAGATCGGGGTCCACCTGGCCGGCGGTGAGTAATTCGGCGGCAAAGGCCTCCTCATCAATGGCCTCCGCCGCCAGCTGACCAGCAACAGCTCGCTCGGCCAAGCGACGGGCTGCCCGCACCAGCTCCCGACGGCCGCCGTAGTTGGTGCAAACGTTGAAGCGGATGCCGGTGTTGCTGGCGGTGCGTTGGCTGGCTTCATCAATCTGCTGGCGCAGGCTTGGCGGTAGTTGCTCCAGATCGCCAAGAAAACGAATCCGCACCTGTTCCCGCTCCAGCGCTTCCAGTTCCCGTGCCAGCACCCTTTCAAACAGGGTCATCAAAAAGGTGACTTCCTCGCCTGGACGGGTCCAGTTCTCCGTAGAGAAGGCATAGGCGGTGAGGGCACCGATTCCCCAATCGCTGCAGAGCCGCAGGGTGCGTTTGAGCGCTTCCACCCCGGCCCGGTGGCCCATGACCCGGGGCAGGCCACGCTGCCGGGCCCAGCGGCCATTGCCATCCATGATCAAGGCGACGTGGGCCGGCAGCCGCTCGGGATCCAGGCCGGCGGGTAAGGGCCGTCTCTGGGGTGAAAAGGCTGTCGCCAGGGCGCGACTCATCCGCGGTTATCCGGCGTGTCCTGGGCCACGCTACGCCCACTTGGAACGGAGGCCACCGCTTCGCTGAGCAGATCCTGCAGGCGACTGCTGGTGATCGGCCGCTCCAGGCGGCCCAACCGGGCTAGCGACAGGGTGCCGGTCTCCTCGGAGACCACGACACAAAGACAGCGTTCATGGCGCTCAGTGAGGCCGAGGGCCGCCAAGTGGCGGGTGCCGTAGCGGTGAATTCCCTGGCGCGAGAGGGGCAGGATCACCCCGGCGGCGATGATGCGATTTTTCTGAACCAACACAGCCCCATCGTGCAGGGGGGTATCAGCGGCAAACAGATTGAGTAGTAGATCGACCGAGAGTTTGGCGTCGAGGGGTATGCCAGGGTTCAGGAAATCCTCGGGACGCAGATCGCTGCCCAGGTCGAGAACCACCAGGGCCCCCCGGCGTGCCTGGGACAGGCGTCCGGCCGCCTCCGTGACCACATGGACCGAGCCAGAAACCAATTGGTCCCGGCTCCTGTCGGCCCAAAGCACACCCAAACGCCCGGTGCCCAACAATTCCATCAGTCGGCGCAACTCGCCCTGCCAGAGAATCGCCAGGGCCAGACTGCAGGCCAGCACAAGGGCATCGAGCAATTTGCTGGTCAGCGGCAGGGGCACGAACCGCTGGATCAGCCAGGCCAATGACACCAGGAACAAATAGCCACGCAGTAGCCAAAGGGTCCGTGATTCACCTACGCGGCCCAATAACAGGACCACAAATAGGGAGGCAAACAGAAGGTCTAGGAGAAAAAGGAGCAGATCGTTGTGCTGCTGCCAGATCACGTCAAACACCCAGGGCACACAACAAGCCCTACTTGGTACTTAGTTTAGCTTGCTGAGGCGATGGGGAAGAACGTCATAGCGCAGTAAATCGACCGGCTCTTCCCGCTTCTGCACCACATCGGCCATGCCGCCATGCACCAGCACGGTGGCGGGGCGGGGGATGCGGTTGTAGTTCGATCCCATCGAAGCGTTGTAGGCACCGGTGGCAAACACCGCGACCACATCGCCGGTTGTGGTTTCGGGCAGGGCCAGGTCCCTGAGCAGCACATCTCCCGATTCGCAGTGCTTGCCCGCCAGGGTGATGGGCTGGGTGGCCGGGGCGGTCGGGCGATCTGCCAACACGGCCGTGTAGCGCGATTGATAGGTGATCGGCCGTGGGTTGTCACTCATGCCGCCATCAATGGCCAGATAGGTGCGCAGGCCTGGGATCGATTTACGGCTGCCGACCCTATAGAGGGTGACTCCGGCAGTGGCGACCAGCGAACGGCCGGGTTCGCAGAGCAACCGTGGCAAGGCCAGACCCCTCTCGGCGCAGGCGCTGGTCACCGCCGTGGCGACATCGGCCACCCATTGCTGGATTGACGGGGGGTCATCGGAGCTGACGTAACGGATACCAAGGCCCCCACCCACATTGAGATCGGAGCAGGGATGGCCCAAGGAGCGGGCCAGGGCCAGGGCGTCGGCCAGGACACCGGCCAGGTCCCGGTGGGGCTGCAATTCAAAAATCTGCGAGCCGATGTGGGCATGGAGCCCATCCAGCCAGGCCCAGGAACAGCCAGCCAGGTGGCGCAGCACGGACTCCAGTTGGTCGGGATCGAAGCCGAATTTGCTGTCCAGATGACCGGTGCGGATGTACTCGTGGGTATGGCATTCGATCCCAGGGGTGAAACGCAGCATCAAGCGCACGGGGCCGGAGTGGGCCGGGGCGATGGCGGAGAGCAGTTCAAGATCGAGCCAGTTGTCAACCACCACGGTGACGCCGTAGCTCAGGGCCAGCTCCAGTTCCTGCCGGGACTTGTTGTTGCCATGCAACACGATGCGATCCGGGGGCATGCCCCCTTGCAGGGCTGTCAGCAGCTCGCCGGCGGAGACCGCATCCAGGCCCAATCCCTCAGAGGCCACCAGGGCCGTGATCGCCAGGGAGCTGTTGGCTTTGGAGGCATAGAGAGCCAGGGAGGGACCGGCATAGGATTCTTCAAGGGCCTGCCGATAGGCCCGGCAGGATGCCCTCAAGGTGGCTTCATCCAGCACGTAGAGAGGTGTGCCGTAGTCCTGGGCCAAGTCGCTCAGCAGGCATCCCCCCACCAGCAGCCGCTCCTGGGAATCCAGCCAGGCACTGATCGGCGCCAGGTTGCGATTGGGACTGCTCGCATCGACCTCACTTTCGTAGGGACGACCCGAGGCGGTTGCTCCCCCCCCCGTTGCCTCAAGGTCAGGGAGCGTCTGCGCAGCGGCTGAGGGCACAGGCGGAACCATGACGCTTAAGGGGGTAGAAAGAATTGAAGGTGATGGTAGGCAGGCCCCTGGCCGGCGGCTGATGATGGCTGAACCGGCAGCGGTGATTTGCTGATTGAATCCTGCGACCTGGGCTGTGACGATCTGCAGGCATGTTTGAACCTGGACCGGCTCAGCCTCGGCGGCCTGTGGACAGCGCAGCAGTGGCATACCGAGCTGGAAGAACCGGCGCGACCGGTGGTTGGCTTACGCCAGCAGGGGGAGTTGTTGGCGCTGGCCTGCGGTTGGTTGGTGCTCGACGAACTGCACATCACGGCGGTGGCGGTGGCGCCCGAACGCCGTCGCCAGGGTCTGGGCCGCCAGGTTTTGGCTCTCCTGCTCAAGCGGGGGCAAGGGTTGGGGGCGATCCGAGCCACGCTGGAAGTGGGACGGGCCAATGTCGAGGCACGGGCCCTCTATGGCTACTTTGGTTTTCAAGAAGCGGGAGTCCGTCGCGCTTACTACCGAAATGGCGAAGATGCCCTGATCCAATGGCTCAATCTGGCAAAAACAACAGGGTGGGGAAACCCGTAGTTGTCTATGTCATAAGGGGGTGAAATCCGCATCTCCATTGATGGCGTAGTTGCCGAGATCCTCTGCGCCACCAAGGAATTTCCCGTATTGAGCTGGTGAACCCCAATCACCCCTGAGATCCTGATAGGTTGGGTTCACGTGCCCTGGCTCACGCCCATGTTCGAGCGGTTTACCGAGAAGGCCATCAAGGTGATCATGTTGGCCCAAGAAGAAGCCAGACGGCTGGGTCACAACTTTGTGGGCACTGAGCAAATTTTGCTCGGGCTGATCGGCGAGGGCACTGGCGTCGCGGCCAAGGTGCTCAAATCCATGGGTGTCAACCTCAAGGACGCCCGCGTTGAAGTGGAAAAGATCATCGGCCGCGGATCGGGCTTCGTTGCCGTTGAGATTCCTTTCACCCCAAGGGCGAAACGGGTTCTAGAGCTTTCCTTGGAGGAAGCACGCCAGCTGGGCCACAACTACATCGGCACCGAACACCTGCTGCTCGGCTTGATCAGGGAAGGTGAGGGGGTGGCGGCCCGGGTTCTCGAGAACCTTGGCGTCGATCTTGCCAAGGTGCGCACCCAAGTGATTCGCATGCTGGGTGAAACCGCCGAAGTTGCTTCAGGCGGCGGCGGTAAGGGATCGACTAAAACGCCAACCCTGGATGAATTCGGCAGCAACCTGACCCAGATGGCCGCCGAGTCCAAACTTGATCCGGTGGTGGGGCGCCAGAACGAGATTGAGCGGGTGATTCAGATTCTGGGTCGTCGTACCAAGAACAACCCTGTATTGATCGGTGAACCTGGAGTTGGCAAGACGGCCATCGCCGAAGGTCTGGCCCAGCGCATCACCCTGGGAGAAGTGCCCGACATCCTTGAGGACAAGCGGGTCCTGACCTTGGATATTGGATTGTTGGTGGCTGGCACAAAATACCGGGGCGAATTCGAAGAGCGCCTTAAGAAGATTATGGAGGAAATTAGAAGTGCCGGCAACGTGATTCTTGTCATTGATGAGGTCCATACCCTCATTGGTGCCGGTGCCGCCGAAGGGGCTATTGATGCAGCCAACATTCTTAAGCCTGCTCTCGCCCGTGGTGAACTTCAATGTATCGGCGCCACCACTCTTGACGAATATCGCAAGCACATTGAGCGCGATGCGGCCCTAGAGCGCCGCTTCCAACCAGTGATGGTGGGTGAGCCTTCCGTTGTTGATACGATCGAAATTCTGCGTGGCCTGAGGGAGCGTTACGAACAGCACCATCGCCTTAAGATCTCCGATGAGGCCCTCATTGCCGCCGCCACCTTGGGTGATCGTTACATCAGTGATCGCTTCCTTCCTGATAAGGCCATCGATCTGATTGATGAAGCCGGTAGCCGGGTGCGGTTGATGAATTCCAAACTGCCGCCAGCCGCCAAAGAAGTGGATCGTCAGTTGCGTGACGTCCAAAAACAGAAAGAAGAAGCGGTTCGCGACCAGAACTACACTAAAGCTGGAGAACTTCGCGACAAAGAGGTCGAACTTCGCGACCAGATTCGTAGCATTCTTCAAGCCAGGCGGGATGATGAACCGACGACTTCGGAGGCTGCCCCAGCCGATGGCGGTGTCGAACCAATCTTCAGCGAGATCCAAGCCGCCCTGTCCCCAGAAGAGCGGACCCCGGTCGTTACGGAGGAGGACATTGCCCACATCGTCGCCTCTTGGACCGGGGTACCCGTCCAGAAACTCACCGAAAGCGAATCGGTGAAATTGCTCAACATGGAGGAAACACTCCATCAGCGGCTGATCGGCCAAGACGAAGCGGTCAAGGCGGTTTCTCGGGCGATTCGTCGCGCACGGGTGGGTTTGAAAAATCCCAACCGACCCATCGCCAGCTTTATCTTCTCCGGACCCACTGGTGTGGGTAAAACCGAGTTGACCAAGGCGTTGGCGGCCTACTTCTTCGGCAGCGAAGATTCCATGATTCGCCTCGACATGAGTGAATTTATGGAGCGCCATACCGTCAGCAAGTTGATTGGTTCACCTCCGGGTTATGTCGGCTTCAATGAAGGCGGGCAACTCACCGAAGCGGTGCGACGTCGCCCCTATACCGTGGTGCTCTTCGATGAAATCGAGAAAGCCCATCCCGACGTTTTCAATCTGCTGTTGCAGTTGCTTGAAGATGGTCGTCTCACCGATTCGAAGGGCCGGACGGTTGATTTCAAAAATACCCTTATCATCATGACGTCGAACATTGGTTCGAAAGTCATTGAGAAGGGCGGCGGTGGCTTGGGCTTTGAGTTTTCTGGTGGCGCCCAGGAAGAAACCCAATACAATCGCATTCGTTCCCTGGTCAACGAAGAACTCAAACAGTATTTCCGCCCTGAGTTCCTCAACCGCTTGGACGAAATCATTGTCTTCCGCCAGCTCACCCGCGATGAGGTCAAGCTGATTGCTGAAATCATGTTGCGTGAAGTCTTTGGTCGCATGGCCGAGAAAGGCATCAACCTTTCCGTTACCGATGCCTTCAAGGAACGGCTAGTAGAAGAGGGTTACAACCCCAGCTATGGCGCCAGACCCCTGCGTCGTGCCGTGATGCGTCTACTGGAAGATTCCTTGGCGGAGGAATTCCTTTCCGGTCGCATCGGCGAGGGCGATTCAGCCGTCGTCGACATCAACGAGGCCAAGCAGGTAGTGATTCTCAAGCAGGGCGAACTGGCCCCTGCGGCCCTGCCCGAACTCGCCGGTGCCGGCACCTGAATACAGCGGTGAGTGCCTCCTTCGCTGGGTCAGATTCCCCGTCAAGTGTGACTCACCAAGCCCTGTCCCCCCCCCTAGTGGTTCGGGGGCCAGCAGCATGGCGCGATTCGCTTGATGACATCCGGGCCCTGAGCCGCAGGCCCTTGCTGCTTGGCCGCAGTACCGCCACGGCCTCCCTGCGCCAGCAGTGCGTCAATGATCTGGCCGGCCATGGGGTCAGAGCCACCCAGGCGGAACTCGTCTTCGACTGTTGCGGCGAAGACCTGGATCGGTTGATCTCCAACCAGGCCAGCCTGGAACCGTTTGATGCTGTCGTGGCGATCGGTGGTGGCAAGGTGATGGACGCCGGCAAATTGTTGGCCCATCGCCTGGCCATCCCCTGCGTGACGGTGCCCACCAGCGCGGCCACCTGCGCCGGTTGGACGGCCCTGGCCAACCTGTATTCCCCCCAGGGAGCATTTCGGCGAGACGTGGTTCTACCTCGCTGCCCCGAACTGCTTGTTTTTGACCACGACCTAGTTCGCACCGCGCCGCCCCGAACCCTGGCCAGTGGCATTGCTGATGCCATGGCCAAGTGGTACGAGGCTTCCGTCAGCAGTGGCTCTAGTGACGATGGACTGGTGCAGCAGGCCCTGCAGGTGGCTCGAACGCTGCGGGATCAGTTGTTACTTGATGGCGAAGCCGCCATGGCCGACCCCCACTCAGCAGCCTGGGTGCGGGTGGCCGAGGGCTGTGCCCTGACCGCCGGCTTGGTGGGAGGTCTCGGCGGCGCCCGCTGCCGCACCGTGGCGGCCCATGCCATCCACAACGGCCTGACCCAACTCCCGGCCAGCGCTAGCCATCTCCATGGCGAAAAAGTCGGTTTTGGGGTCCTGGCCCAACTGCGCCTCGAAGAAACGCTGGCGGTTCACCCCTTGGCGGGCCAGGCCCGCCGCCAGTTGCTGACATTCTTCCGGGCCCTACAACTGCCCGTGGATTTGGCGGAACTGGGATTGGCCCAGACCTGCCTCCAGGACCTGCAACTGGTCTGCGACCACGCCTGTCAGGAAGGATCCGACCTGCATCTGCTGCCGTTTCCGGTCCAGCCCACCGATCTGATGGCCGCCTTGGTGAGCACAACCGCCGAGGTCCTTTGGCCCTGAGCGGCTTGCCCAAGCTGCCTGCCCCAGGCGCCGATCCCGCCGCCACCGATCCCTTGGTGGCGGCCTCTCGGGCGCTGGTGGAGGCGGCCGCCCGCTCCCTGATCGACCCCCAGGCCCGGGCGCTGGCCAGCTCGGTGCAATGGTGGCAGGGTCCAGTCCCAGCCTCGGGCGCAGCCGGCTTGCAGACGCCGGTGGCGGTGTTGGGCCAGGGACCCACCGTGCTGTTGTTGCATGGCTTTGACAGCTCGTTTCTGGAATTCCGGCGCCTGGCGCCCCTGCTGTCCAGCGATCACCGCTTGGTGATTCCAGACCTGCATGGTTTTGGTTTTTGCCCCCGTCCCGCGGATTCGAATTACGAC
>JBILDB010000031.1:0-12698 GCA_044352805.1 Cyanobium sp. | reverse complement strand
TCAGATGCTTGCAGTGGTTCTGCAGGTTCACCCCCTCCCGGGCGGCATCGGTGGCGATCAAGATCCGCAATGGCTCTTCATCGGGATCGGCATTGAACTGGGCCTTGAGCCGCTCACGGTTGTCTTCTCTCATGCCACCGCTGAAGGAGGCGATGCGGCAATCGGGGTCGTCATCCCTGAGCAGATCGCGCAGTTGGCGTTCCAAGTAGCGCTTGGTGTCCACGTAATCGGTGAAGATCAGCAGCCGGGTGGGCTGCCAGCGGGCGCCCGCTGCTCCGAGCTTGGGACAGAGATTGGTGCGCAGAAAGGCCTCCAACCTGATGATGCGGGGATCGGGCCGGTGGCGATTGGCTTCGGCAATCTCCCCCATCTGCTTCAGCAGCTCCAATTCGCCCTGGTCGGCCTGCACGGTCTGCCGGAGGGCGGCCCGCGTCTGGGCTTCTTCCAAGTTGAGCAGGTCCTCTTCGCTGAGTTCGGAGAGATCGCTGTCGCGGTCAGCGCCACCCAGCAGCAGATCCAGCTGGGCCCCACGATTGGCCAGGGCACCACGCCGCTGCTCCTGCTTCTCGGCCAGGCTCCGCTGGTGCACCTTGAGGGTGCGGGCAAAGGCCTCGATCGAGCTGAGCAGCCGTTTCTGAAGATTGGTGATCACCAGACGCTCGGCGTTGAGCTCCCGCTTGCCGGCGCCTTCGCGGATCAACCGCTCTTCCCGCAGCTTCCGGTAGATCTGCAGCAGGCGTGAGAGCTTGAGCTCCGGTGTGTCCGGCGGCAGGCTGCCTCTGGGGATGGCCAGCGGTTCGACGATCCGCTCGGGAAACTCCTCGCCGATGCGGCGCAGATCATCCTTGAGGCGACGCACCAACACCGTGTCCAGATCCTTGGGATCGAAGGGCACACCCCGCACGAAGCGAGCCGGATCCAGCAGTTCGAGCAAGGCCGTAAAGCTGTTGCTGTGGCCGTTGTGGGGCGTGGCGGAAAGAAAGATGCGGTGCTCAAACAGCGGCGCCAGATCGCGCAGGCTGCGGGTGAGGCCAGAATCGATCGCGTAGCGCAGGCTGTTGCTGGCTGGGGCGGCGTTATGGGCCTCATCGAGGATCAGCAACGACTGCAGCGGTGCCTGGTCGTCGCCTCCCTTGCCCTCCTCCAGCCACACCCGCAGCAGGGAGGAATACTCCGGATTGCGCAGCAAAGCGTGGGAAATCAGGAACCGGCTGGCGGTGCTCCAAGGGTTGGTGCCGTAGCCACGCTCCTGCCGCACCTTGGCCAGATAGGCCCGGTCCATCACCGTGAAGGCCAGACCGAAGCGGCTGACCATCTCCTCCTGCCACTGGCGCAGCACCGAGGGCGGACAGCTGATCATCACCCGGCGGATCCGTTGGCGCAGCAGCATCTCCCGCAGGATCAGCCCCGCCTCGATCGTCTTGCCCAGCCCCACGTCATCAGCGATGAACAGGCCCACCCGCGGCATGAGCAGGGCCTTGCGCAGCGGTTCCAGCTGGTAGGCCTTCACATCGATGCCGGCCCGGTACGGGGCCTGGAACAGCTCGGCGTCGGTGGCGGTGACGCAGTTCCAACGCAGGGTGTTGAGGTAGGCCGAAAACTGTTTCGGCTGGTCAAAGCCCCGCTGGGCCACCGCCTCCCAGCTGCTCTCCCCCAGCACCTCGAAGTCGATCTCCCGCTCCCGGAACACCGTGAGCCGCGACCCGATGGCGTCGTCCTCCATGCAGGCCAGCGCCACCACCGTGTCGGCGCCTGGATCTAGGGGGGCTTGCACGTCCTCCACCAAGTAGCGGCGCGTGCGGCAACGCACCACGGCACCCGGCTTGAGCTTCTGACGTGTGCGGGAAGGCGTGGCGGTCATCGCCTCGGCCGGGCCTGGAGGGGGAGGTCGAAGCGCTTCAGGGTCGTAAATACGGCCGATCCGAGCAAGGCGACTGCCTTCGACTCCGCCTATCATGCACCCAGGTCGATATCTGTGCAGAAAATGCATAGAAACACCGCCAATCCATGCGGGGCTGGCGCGAGGGCGAGACTGCGAGTGGCTTCAGCCCCCTGCTCTGGGACTGGGATGCCTATGGCGTCAAAGGCACGGCGGCGCGGATGGAGCAGCTCTGCGTCCATGCCCTGCTGGTGCAGCTCTACGCCAAGCAGCTGGTAGCGGAAGGAGAGATACCCCCGGCACCGGGCGCCAGGGGGGTGTTGCCATACTCGGTTTGGTTCACGAACAAGGTGTAGGGCTCATCCCCATCCAGCAGGAGCAGCACCGCTACCTCTCGCCGCGGGGGTTTCAGCACTGGGCCAATCACCTGGCCTGGCAGACAGGGACACTTGAGGACATGGAATCAGAGGACTATGAGTCAAACCAAGGAAGTGTCAGGCCAAAAGCATCGATTTGATCCATCACGATTTTGTTGAGAACACGGCCTAGAACGACCTGTGGTTCATCAGCACGAATTGGGACGACCAAATGTTGGCTGGTCTTCGATTGATTCGACCCCTTGACGATTTTGCGCCTGATCAGGGAGTTTCCTGCTTCCAATCCACAAACATAGGCTCTTTCCTGACAAAGACCTTTGGCACCATGCTCTTTGTCACCCATCCGCACCCAGTCACCAGCGCAGACGATCGTCTCTACTGAGGTTTCCAAGGGTGGACGCTTGCTAAAACTGCCGGGAGAGAAGTGAGACACAGAACCGGGATAACGCCTTACCTCGCAATCAACTACCTTTGCATTCCTAAATTCAGGGTGAGCAATTGGAAGCAAGTCATTCATAAGTCGATCAATAATCTCTTGATCATTCATCTCTGCGATGACGGATGCGTTGTAAAAGTCGCTTGCAATCACGGAACCCTGCGGCTGGTCATGACCCCATAGCGCCCGCTCCGATTCTTTTTGCAGTTGGTCAAGCATGAAAAAGGTGCCTCCAGCACCCTTTAGCGATTCGAAGCGAGAGAAAACATTGGCTGGGTAAGCGATTGGAACATAGCGATCCAGCCACAAACGTGTTGAAACGACATCGATTGAACCTAGAGAAGCAGCGGCAACAAGCTCTGGCGCTGCCTTGCTGCATTCTGGAGATTGAGACATCAGGGATTTAAGTCCTTTAGCACCCACAGCTAGAACCACAGCATCGACGTCATCAATCACCTTGACTTCTTTTGTTTGTACACTCTGAATCTCAACCGAGCTTATGCGTTGCGTCTCAGATGAAACATTCAACCGTGTTACGAAGGTTCCCCCAAGGACGCGCAGATGATGGCGAGACATCAGCCTTCGACCGAGAGGTTCAAATAGTTGTTCGGCAATAGTTTTTGAATTAATCCAACGAACATCAAACGAATCTTGATGTGCCAGAGCATAGTAATAGAGGAGCTCCATGGTGACAGCGGCCGAAACTTCTTCGGGAGGCTTGAACAAGCCAACCAGCAAGATCGGCCGCAAGAATTCATTAATGAGTCGATCGCTGATGCCAAGCTTTATAAACAGTGATTGTGCACTAAGATTGTCGTATTTCTGGAAAACCTTGTCGCTGCGATAGAGGTCCAGCATGGCATAGAGAAGTCCTACGATGCTGAGTCGATCTTGAATCGGAAGTCGCTTGAAGTTATTGACTGTTGCAATCGCTTGGCCTAGGGGGCTTGGCCATTGGGGTGATTCTCCAAAAACAGGAGCTGTCGCTTCCAATCCATCGGGTGACCAAAAAGCACTGGTTGTGAAGTCAGTGAAGACATTGCCTATTTCGAGCTCTTCTGTGAGGGCATTGATGTTGGGATAGTCCTTCCAAAAGCCCCTGGTTCCAGCTTCAAAGGGTTTGCCGCTTTTGGTTGTGATTGGTTGACTGCCGGTTGGATCGAGCATCCCATCGATCAAGGTCACGTCAACGCCGGCTTCGCAGAGTGACTTTGCGGCACCCCAGCCAGCCCATCCGCCTCCGATGACGACCACATGGGATTGTTTCCTGTCGGGCATGGTGTCTTCAGGCATGGCTTGTTCTAGCTGACAGCGGCGCAGCGCGCGGCTTCTGCCAGGCATCTGCCAGGCTTCTGGTAAGGCCCACGAAGCCTGATTCAGCTCCTTTCAACGCAGAGCTGCCTACCCATGAACGAACTCCCCATCTGGGATCAGCTCCTGCGCAGATACGTGGACCAGGCTGGGCGTGTGGATTACGAAGCCTGGAGCACCCACGACCCCCAGACCCTCTGCCGCTGGCTGGCCCAGCAATCTGCCGATACCAACGGCCGCGAGGATCACCTCGCCCACTGGATCAACCTCTACAACGCTTTCACCATCCAGTCAGTGCTCTCGGCTTATCCGATCGCATCGATTCGCCCCACCCTGATGGGGCTACCGAACTGGATCGCTTTCCTCCGCTTCTTCCAGCGGCGCGTGCATCGCCTTGGCAATGAGTTATTCAGCCTGGCGCAGATCGAAAACAGGATGCTGCGCCAGATCACCGCTGATCCCCGCATTCACTTCGCGATTGTCTGCGCCTCCATCGGTTGTCCGCTGCTGCGCCACGAGGCCTACACGCCGGAGGGGGTGGAAGAGCAACTGGAGCAGGATGTGACCCGCTTCATCAACAACCCCGCCAAGGTGCGATTCGATGCCGACAGGGGCGTTCTGCATTGCAGCAAGATCTTCCGGTGGTACAAGGCTGATTTCCTGGCGGTGGCGCCTTCCCTGCCCGACTACATCCTTCCCCGCCTGCAAGGGGTTTCGGCACCGCTTCATCAACCCCAGGTCGCATTTATACCTTACGACTGGAGCCTGAATCAGCGGATGTCCTCGTAGAAGCGCTTGAGGGGCGCCGGGGGCATGCCCAGACCCCAGAGCAAGCCGATTGAGAGATAGATCGCAGCGGCCTTGCCGGCGCCCCAGCGCTGCACCCGCCGGTCGGAACTGATCACCACCCGGTTGATCAGCCGGATGTGTCCCTGCTTCAGCAGCCGCAGGCAGAGATCGCCATCCTCCAGGATCGGAAGGGCTTCGTTGAAGCCACCCACCTCCCAGAAGGTATGCCGCCGACAGATCATCACCTGATCGCCGAACAGCAGACGCAGTCCACGCCAGTACAGATGTGGGCGAAACAGCAATGGCGCCAGATGGGTCTTGAGCAGATTCAGGGCCGAAATCCACCAGCGGGTGGTGTCTTCGCCACTCATCAGTGACACGAAGCCCGCCCCGGCGATGGCCCGGTCTTCCAGCACCCGCTCCGCGATCGCCACCAGATCGCTGGGAACGAGGGTGTCGGCATGCAGAAAGCAGAGCAGGCTGCCGCGGGCCAGCCGCGCACCCGCATTCATTTGAATCGCCCGGCCCGCTGATTCACAGGAGATGACCGCTACACCCGCCGCGGTGGCGATCGCCCGGGTGGCGTCGCCGCTGCCGCCATCCACCACCAGCACTTCGAGGGGCGGTGGATCGAGGGCACGCACATTGGCCAGCGTGCGTTCCAGGCTGGCGGCCTCGTTCAGGGTGGGAATGATGATCGACAGTGGCGCCACGCCAGTGCCTCTCATCGGTGCGGCTTCAGGAGCAGACCCCAGAAGCGATTGAACGGATGTACAAGCCTGGTGGGTAGGCCCTCATGCACTAGCTGATGCCCTTGGTTCACCCATTCAAACAGCCCTCCCTCCAGATTTACGGCCTTCCGGAAGCCCCTCTCCCGCAGCCGTTTCACCACGGCAGCACTGCGCACCCCCACCGCACAGCACACCAGGATTGGCCGCTCCCTCGAGGCATTGCCTAGCAGGGCTGAGTGGGGAATCTCCTCCCCATCGCCGATAAACACCGCGCCTGGGAGGCAACTCACATTGAATTCGGCGGTCGTGCGGGCGTCGAGAACCAACCAATCGCCAGCCTGCTGCATCGCCAGGATCCTTTGCAGGCGATCAGGACGAATGGAGGGAACTGATGAATAGCGCAACCGGATCCACTGCTTCAGCCAGAACCACACGAAGCTTTGCATCGCGCCCCAGCCAACGTGCCGATTAAAACAATACAAAGCTCAAAGTTAATTGTAGCATCGCGAATCCCGTCAGAGCCGATGACCTGATCGGTCTCTCCCGCTGCCTTTAGGGTGGAACCGGTGCTGGTGGGGTGAGGCATAACGCTCACGCCATCTCAGGCGCCCAACCCCTCTGACGGTGCAGGTCTTCTTCATTCGGCTTGGCTTTTTCCTGATTGCCCTCAAACAGCGGCCCCAGGGGGAGCACCTCCAAGTGCCCCTGCTGCATCAGCTCCAAGCCGGGGGGATCCTGCCGGTAACGGGGCCTTGGCATGGCGGGCGCAAGATCTGCCCTCAGACTGCCTGATGGGGCAGCAGAATGCCAGTGGGGGCGGTGGCAGGGGCTTTGGCTGTCAGCCGACATCGAAAACTGAGCCAGCGCCGACACCAAAAGTGAGCTACCCGGAAGCGATGGGAAAGCCGTTACCGGCCTCGTCAGCGACCGGTCATGACTAGGTATTGCAACGGTCATCGGCGGCGGCGACGCGATCGACAGCGGGTTTGGGCTTTGGGGCGGTCAAGGCGGCCAGCGCCCATAGAGAGGGGGGATGGTCGCGTTGGAGGGCGTGATGGAGACCCAGTGGAGCTGCGGCAAGAGCCGTTGAAACAGAAGGGGATCCGGGTGAGCCAATCTGGCCTCGTCTGGCCAAGCCAACGGCCCCGCCGTGAAGGCGGCCCAGCAGCTGGTGCGCAGCATGCGTGATCAGGCGCTGCTGCTCGATGGCCTGCATTTGATTGTGGTGGGCACCACCGATGCCGTTCGCACCGTGGTTCAGAGCCACACCCAGGTGCGCTCGGTGTTCAGTGATCCGGTGGTGCTCGATCCCCTTGAGCCGAACGAGGTTCACCAATTGCTGCACGCGCTGTTCCGTGGCGATCTGCGAGGCCTGCTCAAGGCCTAACAGCAACGGTGACTGTGAAGGACCGATCGGCCTGGCCGACCTCACTCAGGTGTTGAGTCGGCGCTACGGGCTGGATCTGCAGGACCAGCTCGGCGCCGCGCTGTGGCAACGGTTGGCAGCCTGGGCCGCTCGGGACGCCCAGACGCTGCAGCAGTTGGTCGGCTACGGTGCCGTCGACGTGCTGCCCCGCAAAGGCGTGGAGCCGCTGCAGTATCTGTTGGCAGGGGCGACGCGGCTGGCCCTGGGCTGAATCCCTCCCTGGTGACAAGGGCCGTGCATGCCGTGAGCGTGAGCGGACTGAAGCCCAATCCGGAGGGCGGGCTACTGCAGGCCCCCGGCGCTCGCGACGCCCTGGCCACGGCGCTGTTCTGGGACGGTGAGCTCTACCTAGTGCGATCAGCCCATGCCGCCAAGCCGCCATCCGGCTCAAGGCCGCCGCCGCCGCCGCCACTCATACCAGCCGGGGGTCGCGTAGGTGAATTGCCAGGTCTGCAGGGAAGGCAGCCCCCCCCCCAGCATCTGGCCCAAGCGCTGGGGGGGTATGAGCGGGACTTGGAAGAGATCCCAATGCCAATTGATAACTGAAGGAGCTGGAGCTTCAAATTGAACGGCTCAATCGGACGAGCGGATGAGTTCGGTTGCAGCGAGAGTTTTGGCAGCAGTTTTTGAGAGGGCGATAAGATCATCGCCGGTATTCAGGATCAGGTATCCTTTACCCTCAAGAAGCTGAGTCATAGAATACAGGTCTGCTGCAGAAAGATGCTTGTGTTCTACCATTATCATACTAGGGCGTGATTGACGAAAATTCAGGCTTTTTAACACCTCATAGTCAAACCCTTCTACATCAATGTGAAGGAATAGTGGAGCCATAAAGCCAGTCTGTTTCAGAATTAATGACAACGGGCAAACGTCAATGTCTTTTTCAATTATGAACTTTTCAACCTCCGCAGAAAAATGCTTTGCCAGATGGTTGCGATCAAAAGATCCAAGCTGGTCATACCATTCAGGCATGTCAGGAATGAAATCCTTAGCTTCTTTTGCAATAAAGAAAAACTTTCTGCGCTCCTGCTTCTGGCCTATCGCGACCTGCAATATGGTGAATCGTGAATGATCAGCATAAGTGTTTTTCAATTTCTCTACGCAGTAGTCCACGGGCTCGACGAGCAATCCTCTCCAGCGCTTATCCCTCAAGAAAATGTCCCCACATGGATCGCCAGTCAGTCCATCATTCGCACCAATCTTTATAAAGGATGGCGATGGGTGGGCCGCTCCAAGCACTTCAAGAACTTTTGGAATAGTTTCTGTGGGCAAGACTCCCAGGCGGCTAAGAAGTTCGGTGCGACCAGGGAATAGGATTCTTCTATTGGGAAAGAATAGGTTCCTTGCCAAAGAGACTGTGGTCATTAGGTAGGGAATCTTTTTCAAGGATTCTTTCATTGGCATTTTTATCTGATGGCGAGTGTATCTAGGTCAACTCTACCACGAGATCATGCTTGCGGCCTAAGGAGGCCTGGAAAATCCTGCCAGCTCACGCGAGAATGGTGGCGTGATTACTGTTTCGGACAGTACAGGACTAATCGGCGACTAGTAGCATGACTTCTTCGACTACGCGCAGACCACTTCCAAGAAGTGGACCAAGCGAGAGAAGCTCCTGATGGAGATCGAAGCGGTTGACCATTAGGGGGCGCTTAACACTCTGATTATGCCGCAATACCCAAATAATAGCAATAAGGGTTGGCGCGCTCTACTCGCTGGCCGCGATCTGCGGATCCAGCTGTAGTAGCGATGGTACTCCTCAGTGATCCGGAAAACCGGAGAACAAGCCTTCGAGGGGTTGACCTCGGCCACCGGTACCGCATCCACGCCAAGCAGCGCCTCGTGGCAGCCCGTGGGCTCCTTGGAGGGAGTTTTTCGCGGTCAACCCTGGAAGGTGCGGAAAATCCGTATGAACCCCCTGTAATCGCTTCCGGATACTTCGGGAATCGGGGGGTTGGCCGAATTTCCTCACACCTCCATAAGATGACCGGCAACGGGAAAAAATGGCACCTACCCTCGGTCACCATGGGAGTTCCGATCCACTGGGAAACCGAGTTTCGGCACGCCATCTTTTAGGCGGAGCGAATAGTGCAAAAACCCTTGACCTGGATCGTCCGCGACGCCGATTAGGAATGGGGGGTGGCCTTTGTCCGCGTTCGCAGCAGTCCCAGCTTTTCTGGCCACCATTCAGGAAGTCCGACATAAGGCAGAAATTTGCGCGATCATCTCGAAGCGTCAGGCCCCGCTCCGCCTCAGGTCGCCATGGTTGCCCCCTCCATTCCGCATGCTGATGCAAATGACTGGGGAAGGGCGACCTAAGCTCTGGAGGTGAGCTGGCCCGGAGTGAAGGCCGCCCCCAATCTGAAACCGTGAGACTTGCTCCCCTACTCCGCCCCATCATCGAAATCGCTTATCGCCATTTGTGGCGCGATTGGGCGGAGCGGTGAGCTCATCGCCAGGGGGTTGCGGGCACGGCGGCGGTGATCGCCATGGCCCGCCAACGGCGCCTGATCTACTCCGACCAGGCCGTGTTGGAGCGCTGTGATGAATGAGATCAGCTACTGCATGCCTGAGATATGTCCACGAAATCGGGGGTACTCCACTGGCGTTGGTGGGCACCCGGCCTTTTTTAAGCAGTTCAGCGGGTTCGATCCGTGCAAGCGCGTTCTCTTCTAAAGAGGCGAAGGCGGTGAAGTCGTTGAGGGCCTGATCGGCGAGGTTGTTGCGATCGGCCAGAAACAGGATGCGGGGCCGGCGGCTGGGCTGGCCGGAGAGGTTCCAGCGGGCTTGAAAGAGCTTCCAGATGATCTGAAAAGCGATCGAGGTTTTGCCGGTGCCGGTGCCGGTGCCGGTGGCCAGCGTCAGAAGGATGCGGTTGCGGCCGGCGGCGATTGCCTCCAGCACTCGGCTGACGGCGATCTCCTGGCAAAAGCGGATTTGCCAGCTGCCGCCCTTGTCGGGTTAGGGAATGGCAGCGGAGTGATCACGTCAGGCGCTTTCGACTGCGAAGGTGAGCTGCCACAGCTCCTGGGGGTTGGGGAAGCTATCGGCCTCCCCCTACTCGCGCGAGTCCATGTCGATGGCATAGATGCCCTTGCCCTTGCCGTTGCTGGCGTAGGTGAAGCGCAGTTGCAATTTGCCGGCATAGTCCTTGGCCTGGGCCACCCCTTCGCTAAGCGGCGCCGTGTCGGGCTTGGTCTCCACCACCGCCAGCTGGGTGTTGCGAACGGCGAGCACATAGTCGGCGGTGAGCGGCTTGCCGCGACGGCCGCCACTGCCCTCGACCACGCCCCAAGCGGCGGCGGCCAGCAATGGATCGATCAATTCGGCGCGGGTTTCGGCCTCGTTCATCGGATCAGTTTGGTGCATCTGCACGGCGATACAGCTCCACACCGGCTCGCTCGATGTGGGCCAGGAGGGCGGGGTGATGAATCGAGGCCAACCAGGAGAGATCGATCATCCATGGCAGCAGCAGGTCATCGAGATCGGCATCGATGCGGGCCAAGGCGGCGGTGCTGACGGCGGAGCCGATCAGGGTGAGATCAATATCGGAGGCTGGGCGATGGCGACCGAGGGCACGGGAGCCGTAGAGGATGGCGGCCTCCACCTCGGGGTGGCTGGCGAGCACCTTACGGATGGCCGTGATCGCCGCTTCCGGCAGGCCGGTGGCCTCGGTTGCCGCCAACGGAAGATTGGCTGTCATGGCACCTCTTGGCATAAAGCCGTGAAACGCTCCCGCAAGGCGACGAACATCGGTGCGTAGCGTTCGATTACGTCGCAGGCGATCGCCTGGGCCTGATCAAGATTGTAGGTATGGGAAGACTGATTGCGGGCCTTGATCATCGCCATCCAGCCCTCGCCATCGCTGATCAGATTGTTCTGGAAGGCCAGGCGGGTGGCATCCCGTGAACCGATGATGCCTCCAATCCCTTGGTGCTGCAGGTAGTCCTTGAGCAGATTCCAGGCGAGTTCATGGCTGAACTCGAAACCCTGGATCAGGCCCTGCTGCTCCAGCTCGCTCAGCGGTCGTTGCCGCGCCAGATCCACGCCGCGCTCCAGCACCTGGAGGGCCCGCTCAAAGTTGTCGAAGCTGGATCGGGTGGAGGCCGATGCGGACGTGACCCTCATCACCAGGCGGCATGCCAAGGGGGCGGTGGTGATGTCGCTCGACACTTACAACTGCCTGCTGGAAACCGTGCATCTGCTGCGATCCCCGGCCAATGCGGCCCATCTGCAGCGGTCCCTGGAGCAGGCCGATCGTGGGGATCTCTTTCCCCATGGGCTGATCGATCCGGATCTAGCCGATGCCGGCGCTTGAGCAGCTGGCCTGGACGGCTGCCGCTTGGAACGACTATCTCCACTGGCAGAGGCAGGACCGCAGGCAGCTGCGGCGCATCAACCAGCTGATCCAGGCTTGCCGGCACGATGCTTTCGATGGCATCGGTAAACCAGAGCCTTTGCGGGAAAGCTTGGCTGGCTGCTGGTCGCGCCGCATCGATGCGGAGCATCGCCTGGTTTATGGGCTTGATAGCGATCAGCTGGTGATTCTGGCCTGCAGGTATCACTACCGGTGGTGCCAGGAGTTGGCCCCGGTAAGCCAAAAGCCGCACTGTCAACCGTACGGTTCACCGTATGATGAGGAAAGCGGTAAATAGTGCGATGCAGGTCATCTCGGCGAACGACCTTAAGACCGGTGGTATCGGCGCCATCACACGGGCGCTGGAGCACGAACGGGAGGTGGGGCTGAGCGTGCGGGGCGAACTGCGGTTTGTGGTGATGGAAGCCGACTCTTATCAGCGGCTGCGGGAGTGTGAGCTGGAAATTGCTCTGCAGGAAGTCCGTGCCGACCTCGCCGCCGGCCGCGTTGTACACGAATCGGTCGACAATCATCTGAAGCGCCTGGATGCCATGGCCTTAGCCCCCGATGACAAGTTGCAAACGGCGCAGATGCAGCCTTGAGTTGGTCGTTGGTGTTCACCGAGCGGTATAATCGCCGAGCCGCTCGCTTTCTGCGGTGCCATCCCGACATGAGAGAGGCCTGCCGCAAAATCCTGCTCTTGCTGGCAGCCAATCCGCACCATCCTTCACTGCGCCTTCATGCACTACGAGGTCGCCTTCAGGGACTGCATTCCGTTTCCATCAATCTGAGTTATCGCATTACGCTTGAAGTTCTGATTGAAGGCCAGACGCTGATCCCAATCGACATCGGCTCTCACGATGTGCTGTAAAGGGCCTGACTGTTACGGCGCGACATCAACCAGGCTGCTGAGAATGAAGGGTTGGCGATTCTGCTTGATCCCGTCGGCGGCCAACAGATCCACCTTGCGACTTAGCAGCACTTCCAGTCGTTCAGCTAGGTGGATGAAGCCGAAACCGATGGATTCGGCAAAGCTCGCCAATAGATCCACGTCGCTGCTGGCGTTGGCCTCATCCGTGGCGAAAGAGCCAAACAGCTCGAGGCTGCTGAGGCTGAATTCAGCGGCCAGGGCAGGGAAGTGCTCGCGCAGCACTGTCAACACCTCAGCTCGGTTCGAGCAGGATGGCGCGGCGGAAGCCGTCATGGCAGCGGCAAGGCTGATGGCACAATCCTAGGTGCGATGCCCAGGAAACCCAAGCCTGGGCTCACAGCTCATCGATCAACGGGTCGAGGAGTTTGCTGCCCTCAGGATGCCAGCAGGCCTATGGTTGGGGCAAGGTTGGGGCTGAGCTTGTTGGCATTTAGATACTCATCATCAATCATTTGTCCATGACC
>JBILDB010000257.1:0-3956 GCA_044352805.1 Cyanobium sp. | reverse complement strand
TTGCGCGGCGACAACGCTCCGATCATTTTGAACTGAGATGCACTTTTTGGCTTCGGCTTTTGCCCTGCCCCCGATTGCTATGCCATGGCTAAGTCTGGCTCTAACCTTGTCGGCTCCCTTCCATGTAACGATCGACTCGCCTTGGTGGGAAAACTACGAAAGGAAGGATCGCTTCCGTTGTGATCAACAGCAGGTGCTGGTGCTTGAGCGAAATGAGTCCCAAGCTTCCATTTTGATGGGCGGCTATCGCTCCACCCTGTTTCGGGATCGGCAGGCCGACAATGGTGTCCGTTACAGCGGCGAGGGATTGATGTTGCGTCTTAATGGTGATGAACTCCAACTTGAGCTGACCCGGCCCATGCCCACTCTTTTGCAATGCCAACGCACTGAAGACGTATGACTCCTTTACCTGATCGAATGGTGATTTTGGCAATGGTGATCATGATCGGCCTCTGTTTTGCCATGGCCTTCTGGTATGCCAGGCTCCACCCGCCCGTGGCGCCCCCCTTGCTGTGGCGCCACAGCCCTGCCATGGGCGGCAGCTCCCTGCTCTGATGACCTCCCAAGGCCCACCGACGGACCCTCAGCCGCGCCAGCTGCATCCGTTGCCCAGAGGCTTGGTTGAGCTGTACGGCCTGATGGCTGTCCTGTTTGTGCTGGTGCCGGAATGGATGGCGGGCGGGGCATTGTTCAGCTTCCGCGATGGTCGCCAGGGCTCGGAGCTGCCGGTTCCCTCCGGTGCCTGGCGCCGGCTGCCGGAACTGAGGCTGGCGACGATGGGCTTGGCGGACCTGCGGCGCCTGGCCCGCCAGCAAAGGATCTCTGGCTATGCCTGCCTCAACCGCGAACTGCTCACGGCACGTTTGTTGCAGCGCTTACGGGATCCTTCGGGGGAGCGCGGAGACCTGCTGTGATAAGTTCGCTTCTGCCGGGGCGTAGCGCAGCTTGGTAGCGCACCACTTTGGGGTAGTGGGGGTCGTGGGTTCGAATCCCGCCGCTCCGATTTGCCGGTTTTAATCGTCACTTTGAAACCGCTCTTTGCCTCAGAGCGGTTTTTTTATGACCTTTTTCGGCTCCGCCCCATGGATAGACAAGGGCCGTGATTTTCGATCTCACTCAGGCTCACTGCAGCCGCGTCAGAACATGAAAACGTTCGAGCCAAAGGTTGACCCGGCGCCGCAGTCTCGGGGGGACCTCTTGCACCACCTGCAGCAGTTCAGCCGCCCCAAGTCGTTGCAGAAAGCGGGCATCCTCCGACCAGAGCGCTTCGGCCTCCCGAATCAACCAGGCCCAGGTGCGTACCGATTGTCAGTCGGGCTGACCTTCATGCCAACGAATCAACTGTTTCCAGCATGTCCACTGGAACCCATCAGGGCCTGAAAATCCATATCGGCTTCCTGAATAAGGAGAAAAGTGTGCGATCAGGCCGGCTGCGGCCAATTCGCGATCTGGTCCCCTTCCGCCGGCAATACTTCGAAGGGCAACAGCCCCCGTTCAGCTTCCGTCAGTCGTTTGGACCAGGCCCCCTGGACGCCCTCATTCCAGCGGAAACCGGCCTCCTTGGCTAGGTGTCGCTGGTCGTAGGGAAGGCGGGCTCGATAGAGCTTGCGGGGTAACAGGGCTTGTTGCAGCAGGGCTTCCAATTGCGCCTCCCGCTCAAACACCTGGGCGATGTAGATGCAATCGGTCAGAGCCCGGTGCGCGGCCCAAACGGGCACCCCATAGGCCAGGGCCAGATCCCGCACCGAGGGAGTGGCGCGCAGGTGGCGTTCCGCCGGCCAGCGAATGTCCTCCATTGAGCAGAGCCATGGCCGTTGCAGGGGCGGCAGCTCTTCGCGCCCAAACCACTGGCGATCGAAGGCGGCGTTGTGGGCCACCAGCACGTCGGCGGCGGCGGCCATCGCTTCCAAGCAGGCTAAGAACTGATCACGGGGTTGCTCCAGCCGCGTCACCGCCGCGGCGATGCCGTTGACCCGCTCGGCGGGGTTGCTGCTGCAGGGAAGCAGAAAGGACAACTGGCTGAGCACCGCCCGGCAGGGCACATGGAACAGCACAGCTCCCACTTCGATGCAGCGGCCTTTGGCAGGCGTTAGCCCCGTGGTCTCCGTATCCACAATCAACAGCCGCTCCGGGCAGGGGGGCAGGCCCCTGGGGGTCGGGCTTGGGAAGCTAGGCAGGCTGATGGTCTGGGGCAGGGAGAGGCCAGGGGGCTCTGGCAAAGCGTCGGTGCTGGCGGGGGCCTCGCTGGTCAAGGTTTCTTTGGCGGGGGCTTCGCTGGCCAATGCCCCTTTGGCGGGGGTGTCCCTATTGGCGACCGCATCCCTGGCGGCAGGGCTGTTGCGCTTGCTTTTTGGCGTTTTTGCTTGCGCAGCGCCCGACCCCGGCGTAGCTGAGCTCAGCACCACGCCAAGGAAATCACCCTGTTCCCAGAGGCTGGCAGGCTCGGGCATCGCCGCATCAAGACCTTCATTGCCATGATCTCAGGTCACGCAAGGGCACCCGGTGTCCCTGGCTGGGCTGCCTAGGCTGGCGGCTGCCCACCTTGCCTTCCCCCATGGCACCTGCCCTCTCCGTCGGTGATCGCGCCCCCCTCGTGGCCCTGCGGGATGCCGATGGGGTCGAACGCCGCAGCGACCAGTTGGCGGGCCAGGCCTTGGTGCTGTTTTTCTATCCCAAGGACGACACCCCAGGCTGCACGATGGAAGCCTGCGCTTTCCGCGACAGCTACGCCGATCTCCAGGCCCTAGGTGCCGAGGTCTGGGGGGTCAGCGGCGACGATGCGTCCAGCCACCAGCGCTTTGCCGGCAAGCATCAACTGCCCTATCCGTTGTTGGTGGATACGGGCAACCAACTGCGGCGCGCCTACGGCGTGCCGGCGGTGCTTGGGTTGCTGCCCGGGCGGGTCACCTATGTGATCGATGGCAAGGGCATTATTCGCCATGTCTTCAACAACCTCTTGGATGGACCGGCGCATCGCCGTGAAGCCATTGAGGCCCTGCAAGCTCTGGGGGCCCCTGGAACCAGTGGTGGTTGAGTCCCTCACCTGGCGCCAGCGGGGCCCGCTCTGGTGTCTGGATCCGCCCCCCGGGCTCAGTTCGGCCGGCGGGCCGCCAGCAAGGCGGTTGGAGTTCATCGGTGGCACCTACCTGGCCGCCAGGCCCCATGTTAGCTATCGCCGTTTGCTGGAGTCCTGCGTTCAGCGCGGCTGGGCGGTCCGTGCCTGGAGCTACGTCCCCGGCTTCGATCACCAGAGCCAGGCCAATGACGCCTGGCGGCTGTTTCGCGCCGATCGGCTCGCCGAGGCCCGGGCCGCTGCTGAGCCCGAGTTACGCACGCAGGTGCTGCGGCTGGGTCACAGCTTGGGCTGCAAGCTCCATCTGTTGGCGCCCGACGCCGGGCGCGGGGCGCGGGGGCTGGTGGCCCTGAGTTTCAACAATTTTTCAGCGTCCCGCTCGATCCCCTTTTTGAGTGAAATGGGCGAGCAGTTTGGCTTCCGCAGCGAATTCAGCCCTTCACCGGCGGAAACCCTGCGCCAGATCGCCAGCGGCTATCGCCAACCGCGCAACCTGCTGGTGCGGTTTCGCCGCGACGAGCTCGACCAGAGCCCTCGGCTTTTCGACACTTTGGGGCAACGCCAGGACGATGCCAGCGAACTAGTGGAGCTACCCGGTGACCACCTCACCCCGGCCAGTGCCGGTCTGCGCAAACAGTTTCTGGGCGACTGGGCCGATGATCCGGCCCGAGCGCGTCAGATCGATCGGTTGGCGGAGACGGTTGTGCGTTGGGGTGATCACAGTGCGTCCAAAAGTGATTGACGCCGCCCCCTTCGTGCCACAACCTGGATCTGTTGCAATGACGATTTCATGGCTGAGCTAATTGATTCCTTTACAAGCGCCTGGCAGAGGAGTTTTGACTTCGAGGGGCGCTCGCGCCGGCCTGCCTACTGGTGGTTCACT
>JBILDB010000030.1:0-12721 GCA_044352805.1 Cyanobium sp. | reverse complement strand
AAGCCGTGGTCGGCGGTGATCACCGCCTGGCTGCCCTTGAGGCTGGCGATCTTGCGCAGGATTTTGTCCAGCTCATCAAAGGATTGCTCCACTGCCTGACAGGTGTCTGCCTCGCTCTCGCGCTTGTCGCCGATCCGGTCAATGCAGTTGTGGTAGATAACGATCAAGTCGTAGTCGCGGGTCAGCTCGGCACCGTCCTTGCTGGTGGCGAGGGCCAGGAAATCCTCCGCTTTGATCGCCTTGGCGCGGCCATTGGCATAGGCCTTGAGCAGCTTGTCGCGGTTCTCAGTGCCGGCGGCGCTCTGGCCATCCACCAGGGCATTGGCATCGCTGGGGTTGAGGCCCAGCTGGGCACCTGGAAGCAGGGCCGCCATTCCCAGCTGGGTGAAGGTGGGCAGAGCCCCCAGCAGGGCATCCACCTCGGCCTGCCAGCCCTTGCCGGCCTGGCTGTTGAGGCGATCGGCGAAGTCGCGGGCGGCCTCGTAGCGCAGGGCATCGGAGATCACCACAAACAGGCGCTTGAGGTTTTTGGAAGAGAGCGGCGCATGTACGTAGCGCATGTGGAACTCCTTTTGCCGCGGCAGGGTGCTCGATCCCCAGCTGCAGAGGCCAGCCACCTGATCGCTCCAGCGGTTGGTGAGGGGCAAGAGCACGTTGTTGACGTACTGGGCCTCCAACCAGTCGCGCAGCGGCTTGAGCAGCCCGGGTTGTTGGTAGGTGCGGGCGTGGAAGATGCAGCGGCGGTAGGCCTGATCCAGGCGCCACCAGCCGTGGCAGTAACGCTGCAGCCCCTCCTCGAAGCTGGGCACCTGCAGATCGGCCTTAGCCAGCAAGCCCCGGAAGGTGATCGCCTGCTCCAGGGCCCGGTAGCCGTGCTGGTGCTTCTCGAACCAGCAGGAGGTGGTGCGCGCGCGGATCCCCTCCAGCAACTCGGCGTCGCTGGCCTGTTCCCCACCGCGGGCGCCGTCGCCCTGGAAACGCTGCAGCAGACGGCTGAGCACAAAGCGCTCGATGACCTCGTAGCTGTCGTCTTCATCTGGCTCGTAGCTGTCTGTCGCGTCGTTGAGCTGCTCCTCGACCCGCAGCACCCCGGCCAGGTGATCGCTCCACTGCTCAAAGGCCGGCCGTGAGCTGAGGCTGTCTTTCCAGATGCTCAGAAACACCCGGGCGTGGGGCAGGAGGCCGCCATCAGGGCCAATGCTGCACACACTGTTGAACAGGGCAACGGCGAAGTCGCGCAGGTTGGGCTCGGGGCTGGTGTAGCCGAACTTCTCGCCCACTGCCCTCCAGAAATGGGGGCTTAACCGGTGGTTGCCGTAGAGGGCTTCCACCGGATCATCACCGTCGGGGTTAGCCGGATCCAGCTGGCTGAAGGCATGCAGCAGCAGCTTGTCGATGTCGGCTTGCTGCTTGGCCAGAACGGCGATCATCTTGAGCCGCACGGCGGCCTCGTCGTCGTTGGGCCGCAGCAGCTCTTTGAGCTTGGTGTTGCGCACCGGCGAGCGGAAGAAGGTCTTGTGCTGCTGGGCCAGTTCCTTGAACTCCAGCGTGAGCCCGGCCTCCTGGATGTCGAGGGAGGCGCGATCGGCGGTGAACTCGTGGCCCGCCAGCAACAGATCGAGAAGCCAGTTGTCGGGCTCTGGTGGTTTGGCGGAGGGCAGGTACAGCAGAAAGCGCTGGTCCAGGGGTGCGCGGCTGATCGCCACCTTCACCGAGAACTCGTTGCTCTCCACCCGCAGCTTCTCGGCCTGGGCGGGCTGGTAGTCATCGAACTCCGAGGCCCACTCACCATTGGGGTCGTACCAGATCACAACGCGCTTGCGAGCCAGAGCGGTGTCGAGGCTCTCGTGGATGCGGCTGGTGGCGGCGGGGGAGGCTGGCATCACAGGTGTGGGCGCTGAAGCAGTTGGAGCTGAAGCTGCTTTGCGGAGGTTTGCAGACCAGTGAACACCGGTTCGGCGACGGTGTGTGGAAAGTGGGCAGGTAACTGGGCCTGCACCGCAGCAATCACAATTGGAGTCTGGGCGATCAGCGCGTCGAGGATGGGTTGGACATCGCCCAGGCCAAGCCGTTTTGCGGTGAGCAGCATGCGGCGGCCTGTGATCTCCAAAGGCTTGGTGTAACGGCCTGTTTCACCAAACCAGGCCATCGCCATCTTGAGCTTTTGCTGGGGCCATTGGCCGCTTCCCCGTCCAATCACCGGCCAGGCCGAGAGCACGTCATAGAGCGGGGTGAGCTGAAAGCGCCCGCCCGGCTTGAGAAAGAGGCTGAAGTTCTTGGCGTGGCCGTCAATGGCGCGCAACATCCAGAACAACACCTGCGCCTTGAAGAAGGTGGCCAGATCGCTGGGCTCGGAGGATTGAGCCAGCAGCTTGGCAATGGCCACCATGCCGGGACCGCCGTTGTTTTCGTATTTGTTGGCGGCTGGAGTGGAGGTGGCCTGGCAAAAGTCTTCTATGGGCAGGCGCAGCCAATAGGTGCCACTTGCATGCAGGCGGCGATCAAAGCGCTGCACGATCAGGCAGCGTTCGCCGTCGAAACTGGCCATCTCCGAGGAGGCCACAGGCAACCCAAAGGCCTGGAGCACCCTGCTGCAGAGCCACTCGTTCTCCACCGAGGAGCTGAAATCAAGCTGGCCCTCGCCGATCACACCCATCGGCAACTTGAAGAGGTGGGTGGTGGGGGTACCGCCAAGCGGCAGACACCATTGGTTGTTGTGCCATAGCAAGGCAGTTTTCTCCTGGGCACCGGCCACGGAGAGGCGCAGCTCATCGGACTCAGGGCCCAGGGATCCTGGGGCCGGCGCTGCCGTCACGGCGCGCAGGCGCTGGCCGATCTCCTGGTCGCTCAGAGGCCGGGCCTCGATGCGATCGCTGCCGCTGGGCTCCTGGTCTGGCGGCAGCAGCTGCACGGCGCCGGCACAGTCGCGGCCGATGGCAGCCAACAGATCGAAGGCACTGGTGCTGGCGGCCTGAAAGCGGGCCTGGGCCCTGCGGCGGATGACATCGCTATCCGGTAGGAGGTTGTCAAACCAGCTCTCCACGGCGTCGCCGCTGAGTGTTGAGGTCCCGAGGCCCGCCGGCAGGGACAGCGACAACGGGCGGAACTGACTGGAATGCAGCCAGGAATCGGCGTAGGTGAACTGCTGAGGCCCCCGAGCCGGGAACGTCCAGGTACCGACCCGTTCGCCGTTCATCCACACCCCCAGGGAGCGCGCCCGCGTTGGCCTGCCCATCACCACTCGGCCGGCTCGATGGTGTTCTCTCGGGGCCGCACCACCAGTTCGAGGTCGAGGGCGGCCAGGATCAACAGCAGACGTTCCAGGGTGAGGCGCCCCGGTTGCAATTCGAGCTGGGAGAGCCTGGCCTGGCTGGTGCCACCGGCCTTGAGGGCCAGCTCCTGCTGGCTCAGACCATGCTGCCGCCGAACGCCTTTGAGGAGCACCCCCAGCTGGGCAGGGGCGCGGATCACCTGCTCGCCTGCGGCCATGACTTACTTGGAATCTCAATAAACGCACGTTAGCAGGATTCCCAATGAATGGCATTTATTGGGAATCCGAGTGAACGGTGTCGGCCGGTGAGCCGGCTCGGCTCTTCTCCGCTAAATTGAAAATCAGCGTGTTTGGGTGACGGTATGGGCGTTCAGCCCCTGAGCAGAGTGAAGAAGGTGAGGAGCAGCGGAAAGAGCACATTTCAGTGGTCGATTCGGCAACTCTCCTCCACACCTATCCGGGTCAGACGATTGGTTTGGTTTCGCCAGGAGCGCACTCAACCTCGCCCATCTAGTGCAGAAGGTCTTGTGCTGTCATCAAGTGTGGTGGCGCAAGCAAGCAGCTTTCAGGCACTGCGCCCTGAAATTCTCGAAATTGGACAGTCTTTTATGGACCGATACGATCAAGCACTGAAACAACTGGCCGAGTGATCGTTGATCCATTGGTCGTGTGTTGGCCGTCCACAATCATTCGTCCCCGCAACCTACTGCTCTACAAGGATGATGCGACATTCCCTGATTTGGCGGCTACCCTGATCTACGGTTTAGCCAAGAACCACTGTTTCAATGACGGGAATAAAAGGGTTTCCACCATTGCAGGAGGCATCCTTCTAGAAGCGAATGGAATCATGTGGAGACCTAATGGCAATGATCTTGTCAATAGGATTTTAGCCATTTCCGCTAGCGCACCAGCCGAGATGGATAGCCAGATCAGCGGGTTGACAAATTGGATCCAAAGGACAGTTCTCTCAGGGGTTTGAGTAGAGGTTGGTCTCTCTTACCGCAGTCCCAGCTTTTCAGCCTCAGTGAGGCCAGCGATCGGGGATCGGAACATCCAGAACGACTCCGTTGGCTTGGCCCGATCTGTTCCGCGACAATGACGTTGGCCGTCGGCCAAGGGACTTGACGCGAGACAGGGGCTGGAGGATCTGCTGCTGACGCTGCTGCAACGTAATCAAGCAGAACTACAGGAGCAGCTGGGCGACACCGCCTGGGAGCGCCTGCTGGCTTGGGCGCAGGTGGATGCGGCAGCGGTCCAAACCCAGGCCCAGCTGGTGGAGCTGTGGCAGGTGAAGCAGCCCTCGGTGTCGCAGACCTTGCAGCAACTGATTGAGGCAGGAGCTGTTGAGGCCTTGCCTCGGCGGGGTCGGGAAGCGATTCAGTACCTGATGACCGGCACGGCGAGGCTGGCATTTTAAACCTGAGTTTGATCTGCTCAGCAAGGTCAGCATCACAAAGCACTAGTAATCGTGAGCAGCAGCTCGTTGTTGTCAATGAGGCGGTATTGAGGAAGCTGTCCTGACAATTCCTGTGTACGCGCAAGAATCAAGGGCACACCTTCGCCGCGGCGATCCATGATGTAGCGGCGGTGGCTGACGCCTGCAGCAGCATCTACAGGACAACGCGCAAGCAGGCTGGCGACCAGTTCATTGCGGCAAGCCTGACGGAGCGGCAAGCTTTCAGGAGTCATGGTGTTTGGCAGCATGCCTGGCGAAAAGATTTCGAGGCGATCATCAAAGAGACGGAGTCTCACCTTGCTGCCGGGGATGGAATAATCGCGATGGGCAACGGCGTTGGTGATGGCTTCGAACACAGCCAGAGCATCAAACTGGGGCCGGTCAATCCGACCTCCCTCCAGCGTCTTCGCAGCTCCCGTGCGGCTGTTGCGAGCCACAAACCTGCAGGCCGCTGTGATCTGTTGATCCAAAGGGCCTGTGAGATCGGCAGCGTCACGCTGGTACATGACATCCTCTCCCTGGGGCGTTACCTGCGTACCCGCATAAGCAACAGCCTGGATGTAAGCACCCTTCAAGAATTGCTGGGGATTGAGGCTGGCAAGCAGCACTCCCGCCACTGAAGGGTGGAAAGATCCGTCTTCCGCCTCGACCACCAGGCCTGTCTTCGACTGCCAGTTGGCGTCAGGCGATAACTGAGGGTCAAAACGTTCGAGCAAAACGGTATCCAGATCCTCGCATTGAGCAGACATAACTGCCAGCTCATCAAATCGGATCAATCGGCTCTGGCTACGCTGCTGAAACAGCTGCGCCAGGTAGTCAGGCGGAATGGGGCGTTTTGAGGAACCGACCCGGTGCAAGTAGCCAGCAGGGCTCTGATGTACAAATAGACTGGATGCGATGTCAACCCTGAGGGTGGCGTGATCCACGCCAAGGGAATCGGGCAGCGTGAGCCGCTCAATCACTGGGGCCAATGGCGGATTGATGCTGTCCTCAACGGCCTGGCGCACCAAGGCCTCGACGAGATCAAGGCGATCAACAGGGATTCCCAGTACATCGCGAGTCTTGTCATCAATGCCGAGCAGCAGAGTGCCGCCGGTTCTGCTGTTAGCGAAGGCAGCGAGCTCATCAGCCAGGTCGCTCGGGGAGGGGCCACGCATAGACGCTCCGCAAAAGCGAACCTCTTTGCATTCCAGGAGGCTGTCTTCTCCCAGTCTCAACTTGGCGATCAGTTCATTTCGGCTCAGTCGCATCTCACACCTCCCGCCCGAGCCTGGCCCAACGCCGAGCCAGCGCCTGTCGCTGCCGGAAAAGGGCGATCGGGGTTCTCCCACTCCACGGCGAGCAGGTGAGCCGACTCGAACAACTGCTTCAGGGTGGTGGCATCAACAATGCTGGCTTGGCTGCCCTCTCGAATGGCAAACAGGGCTTTGGCTGAGGGAGCGGAACGGTCGGCATGGGCAGGGATGGGGATGGCTCCGGCTTCCTGTTCCATCTGTCGGTAGGCAGCCTGCAGAGGATCGATCCAATCGCCACTGTTGTGGTCGGTGATGGCGACGCAGTCGATCCCAGCAACGGGAGTTCTGATCATCGTTGAGGCCATCTAAGGAGCTGGTACTTCTGCAACCGGCTGTTGGGGGTGTCCGGCAGGGTGTAGTTGATCTCGTCTCGATCCAGGAGCTGGCGGATCGTGCGGTTGAGTGCCCCGGAGACCGAATCTCGCCCAAGGGCATGGGCAATTTCAGACTTGCTCAAAGGCCCGTCGGCCAGGGCTTGGATCACCATCTCAGCGAGTCCGCCCTCCGCCAGCGACTCTGCCCCTGACTCTGCCCTTGACTCTGCCCCCCTGGGCCGACTCTGCCCCTGAGCTGGGGCGCTGGGTTGGGCTAGGGGCAGAGTCACTCGAAAACGCAGGCCCACCTCTTCAAACAGGGGTGGCGGCATGTGGTGGCTGGCGGCTTCCTCCAGGATCACAGGGATACCACTGCCCCACTGCTCGATCAGGCCGAGTTCACGGAACACGCGACTGATCACGCGATTGCGTAGGCGGCTGATCCCGCGCGGGAGGTCGTCGAGGCTCAGGCCAGGAATCAGGACACCTGGGTTTTCAATTTCGATGCGGTCGTCGAAGTAGGGTTTGCTCTGCGTGGGTTGTGAGCAACTCAACAGCGAATCTCGGCATAATAAGCTGTTCATTGCTGCGTCAAAGATATTTGCGAAGATCAGGAGCCGCCCTAGCAGGCTTTTGCACCGTAAAGATTGCAGGTTTGATGCCCCACGCCTTCTCCAACTTAGCCTTGTCACGTGGGTTAATTTGGCCGGTTGAGACAATGACTGAAGTCTCTCTGACTCGAAGCTTTCCTAGGGCCAAACTAGCCAGATGGGAAACGAAATCAGTATATTCTTGCCTATGATTTACAACATAAGCTATCTGCTCATAAGCATCTTCAAGATGACTTCCCTTCATCTCAACCAATAGTAGACCAGTGCGGTCGGACCGTGATAAAACGAACATCCCATCACACTTCTTCCGATTGTCCGTGAAGACACATCCATCGAGAGCAACAGACCATGCTGATGTAGTCATAATCTAGCCTGCCTCCCCTTGAGAAGCCTTAAGCGCTTCCCACTCGAGATCACGCATCAAATCATAAAGATGGGAGACATCATTGAAATTGTCGATAAGCGTGTCAGCAGTCAGACCCTCCTCTCTATCCATTAAATCAATCTGACTGTCGCGAGTAATTTGATAGACAGTCGTGTCATTAGGGTCAAGAGGATAAAGGTTGCGAATATGCGTCCAGTCCTCGCTTTCGCCGGATTTGGGAAGCAGCTTGTCGACAGCAAATCTCTTGAGTAGATTGTTTATGCCTTCAACAACAACTGAACTATGCGTTGTTAAGATGAATTGTGTATTGGGAAAGCACCTGAGCAGATCGGAGACAACTCTTTGCTGCCAAGCAGGATGGAGGTGAAGGTCAACCTCATCAATCATGACGATGGCCTCTGCTGCCAAGGGATCTTCCAAGTGGGGGTTTGCGCCGGCCATACGCCAGCTAAGGTCGATGGCTAGGCCCAGCATTGTTTTGTATCCATCACTGAGTTGGTCGATCTCCAGCTCCTCGCCGTCCTGGCTGACGACAAAGCGCAAGGGATTAAGGGTGAACCTTGGATTTGAGAGATTTGGAAAGAGAGTTGTTATGCATCTGCGAACAGCATTAAGTTCTGGCAATGTGGCATCAAAGTCTCGCCTTTCCTGTTTAAGACGGCTTTCTTCATTCTCCTTGTTGTAAAACCAGTTCAAAGCCGAGCGAAACCTGCTAGTTGAATTTAGTGCATCAGCCAGGGATTCAAAGCGGCTGTGGTCTTTGGGAAAACCTCTCCTGCTCACGGGTGAGTAATCGAGCCATGCTCGTTTGACCCCATATTGAACGATAACTGGTAGTTGAAATGGTAAGCCAAGGTTCCATGGATCGAGGATTGATTCCTGAAGATAGCGGTGCAGCTGTTTGACCCCAAGTCCCGCTTTGATTTGCATGGCTGTCCTCTTACTTTTGTCTCTCTTTTGCATCCGATCCCAGCCAACACCTGTGCTAGCAACAACCTTGATTCGAGTGTAGGGTGCAGGTTTTCCATCTTGTTGATAAATATCGCCACGAGTCTTAAAGTTGATGCCTTTTACTTCTGGAAGATAGGTAAGCATTTCTCCGAGTGCGATAGCAATAGCATCCAGAAATGTGGTCTTGCCAGTACCATTTTCACCAATCAGCAGCGTTAGACGTGAGCCAAGCTCTAGGCAGCTGGAGGCTTTAGAACGAAAATTCTCTAGGCTGACGTTTTTAAGCTTCACGATTGTATGTGGATTGAATGGATTCTAGGCTTGAATTGCCCATGGCGACGCATTGCCATCGCCTCACTCCTCCTTCGCCGCCAGCCCCGGAATCGGTGCAAGCACCTCCTGCAGCTTGAGGTAGTTCACCTTGACGCCGTCATCGAGATCCAGCTCGATGCGTTGCTGGGCCAGTGGCAGCAGCGAATCCTGTTCCCAGGCCTCGCATTCCTTGAGCACCTTGGTGATCTTCTCCGCTTCTTTGCGGGCGGCGGTGCGATCGCGGCTGGGTAGGGCGTCGTTGAGTTGATCGAGGCCGAGCTGGGCTTGGCGGGCTTCCAGTTTCTGCAGGTAGGGGCGGAAATAGTTGTTGAGCACCAGGTTGAGGGTGTCTTTGGTGTAGCGGTGCAGGTAGACCAGGCAGGCGAAGCCACCCTTGGCAGGACCAGATGGGCTCTGCACCAGCCAGTAGATCGGGCGTTTTTTGTAGGTTTGCAGGTGGTCTTTGTAGAAGTCTGTGCAGAAATAATTGCGGAGGTCTTTGCCGAGGGATGTTTCGATGAAGGCCAGATCGGTGTTGAGGGAGCTGGCGGGGAAAGTGACGCGCAGGAACTCGCGGCTGCGGGCGACGATGTCGTCTTCAAACCACTCGCCATCGAGCACGGGGATGATGCCGTCGCGGTCGGGTTGGAAGGCGACTGCGTCGCTGCATGTGCCGACTTTGGCGACGTAGTTCTCCAACGTGTCGCCGGCATTGGCGAGGATCAGGCCGGGGTGATCGAGGCTGTAGCGGCCCATCATGCAGCCGGTGGCGTAGGAGAGAAATTCCTTGATCGTGTCCTGTCGGAAGCGGTTCCAGAGTTCGTCTTCGCTGAGATTGCCGCCATAGCGGTAGGCGGGATTCACCGTGAGGGTGATCTGCTCGATCGGCACATCGGGAGGAAATTCATCGGCCAAATGGTACACTTCAGCCACTAGCTTATTGTTATATTCTTCTAGCTCTCTCATCTTGGCAACAACTGTTTTTGACCAATCGAGGAATGCTTGCCATGTCCTGACAAGACCCTCTTCTTTGTCGCTTTTCTGCCACCATGGCTGCGAAAAGTCCCAGGACAACTCAGAGAGGTCCCAGTCCGTCCGCGCAATATCAACAGCACTGCTTGATACGCCTTTGAGCTCATTACTTATTTCAGAAACTTCACTTTGTGGATAGGGCATTCCTGCAACACTGGACGAAATGAAGTGAAGGGATGGATTTATTAGTTCTAAAAGGGCTTGGATGGGCTTTGAGTTTACAATTGCCAGAAAAACATCGTCCTGAGAGCTGTAAAGTGCTGGCGCTTCAACATTCGCGATAAATCCAGCATCCATAGATCTTGCGCTGAAATGCGAGCTGGTTGTGTGTGACCAGGTAATGCCCGGCTGAAAATATCTGTCTGTATTTTTGATTATTCTTGTGGGAGATCCGTATAGGTCACTGGCAAATGCCCACAGCTCTGCGCCATCATTTTCCCAATTTAGTACAAAATCATTGTTTCCATACCATTTCCTATATGGGCCCCCTTTTTTATGAGGGAACCACTTGCCACCAGAGGCCGCTGCCTGCTCGCGAGTTTTGGCGCCTAAAGTTATATCTTTTCTCGAAACCTCATGCCATTGGCGTAGAAAACGAGCATTGTCACTTGTCTGGAGACCAGAGCATGTTTCGGCTACTGTTTTAATCCTTGGTAGATCTCCAAAGACTCGGTTGACAAAATTCCCGATCGTATACACAAGTGGACAGCCAGGTATCTGCGTGAAATCGTCTGTAATCAAGTGGTTTCGATATTTGTTCTGCGTTGGGAATAAATTCGGAATGCCGTCTTTGGATAGCTCATGGTATCTAGAGCAGGAGTATTGGCATTGGTAGCCTGAAATATGGGCTTTTTTTGCAGTCATTGCAGCAATACCAAAGTTTATTCCCATCACGGTTGGCTGCTTACCGTCATATGGAAAGTGTGCCAAGTTAGTGAGGGTATGAGAGCAGAGTAGTTTAAATCTGAATTTCTCATAGCTAGAAAGAAACATCCAGCTCTCCATTGTTACCATAGAGCTATGTCCTGAGCTGCGTGCAGCGTAAAATCCACGCTCCAAGAAGCAAGCAAATAAATCCCCCTTAGCATGCTGGTAGTGAGTTTTTGTAAATCCCTTTAGGCTTGTATTCATGCCGTTCTTGCTCCCCATATACGGAGGATTCGCCACCACCGCGTCATACTGCGCCGCCAGCAACTCAGCCTGGCTCACCAGCGGTTCCAGCATCTTCAAGGCTTCCGCCACAAGCATGTCCTGCCCCTTCAACTCACTCAACCGCCTCAACACCGGCATCTTCTGCGCCAACCCATCGGGCACCTGAATCAACGACCCAAAAGTGGTGGCGTTTTCGAACAGCTGTTTCAGCTCCACAAGGTCCGCCAGCTTTAGGCCATGGTCGGCAAGGTTGACGGCATTGGCTAATTCCTCAACATCCATCCCATCGCTGTTTACCAACGCCATCACATTGAGCTGGATGCCGCGCTCAAACAAGCGCCGATCATCGCATCGGCCCTTCATCATCAGCGCAAAGCTGGTCAGCTGGGCCGCCCGCTCGTCGATGTCGAGGCCAAACAGATTTTTCTCCAGGATCAGCTGCGGAATCTCCCGTTGTTGGTAGCCGCGCTCCAGATAGATCGCCTTGAACAGCTCATAAGCCTCCACCAAAATATGGCCCGAGCCGCAGGCCGGATCGAGCAAGGTGAGTTCTTCGGGATTGAGTGATTCCGGCGTGATCGCCGCCAGCTGCACTTTCACCTCATCCGTCTGCTCGGCGGGCTCGATGTAGTACTCCATCTGGCCTTTGAGCGCTGAAGCCGGATAGGTGGCCAGCCACTGCGCCCCCAGGGAGTTCTGCACCATGTATTTCACGATCCAGTTGGGCGTGAACAGCTGGGTGGCAGCCGGAATGTCCTCCGATTTCACCACCTTGCCGATCACCTGTTCCTTCTTTTCGGAGATATAAAACTGATACAACCAACCGATGATCTCCACGTCTTCGCAATCGCTGTCGCTGATCTGGCTGCGGAAGCCACCGGCAATCGAGCCATCACTTAGCAGATCATCCGGTAACAACAACTCGCTGGCATCATCCAGTCCCTCAAACAGATTCGGCAGCAGCTGGTGATAAGAGCGGCACACCGCCAGGATCAATTCGCGATACACCTCCCCCTGGGGATCGGATCCGGCCTGGGCCGTGAGGAGCCGGCCATCGAGCAGGCCCTGCAAGCGCGCCTCATCCGTGTGAGGCTGCAGTTCTGCGGGCAGGCTGCCGCTGCGCAGCAGTTTTAGTAATTCGGGCTGGGTTTCTGACTCCGTCTGCGGCATCAACACCCTGGCGCCAAAGGGATGCCAGAGCCGGGCATCGAGATAACGCAGCGCCGCCAGGCGGTTGAACCAGCTGTAGGCCACCCGCTCCAGCAGCTCCTGGCGGTTGTGGGCCTCCAGCTGCCGTAGCTCCTCGATCGGGCCGGCGGCGGTTGTCAGCGTGTCGGCGCTGGCTTGGTGCAGCAGCAGGTCTAGCTTGCGGCCCACCGCCTCGATCAGCTGCCGCCGCATCGCCGGGGCGAAGGTCTTGAGGGCGGCGGTGTTGACGGGCATGGGGTGGCGGGACTGTGGAGTGAGGGCAAACCTTGTGGTGCTGTTCGGGATGGATTACTCCTCAACAGCAGCGGCGCAGGCATGGAGCCTGAGGCCGAGTTCCTTGGTCACCTTGAGCACGGTGGCGAAACTTGGATTGCCATCGGCGCTGAGCGCCCGATACAAGCTCTCCCGGCTGAGACCGGTCTCCTTCGCCACCTGCGTCATTCCCTTGGCTCGGGCGATGTCCCCTAGGGCCCGTGCCAGTCCGCCCACATCATCCGGTGCCTCCTCCAGCCAGGCATCCAGATAGGCCGCCATCTCTTCAGGGGTTCTGAGATGCTCGGCCACGTCGTAGGGCACAAAGCCGGTTGCCAATACGCTGGCAAGGGTAGATGTCTGGGTCATGGGGCAGGCTCGGTTGGCCCTTGAAAGGGATTCAGCAAGGCCACGCCCGTGGGCAGAAAATCGGCCGTGTTGCGCGTCACCACCGTGAGGTCATGCAGCAGTGCGATCGCCG
>JBILDB010000256.1:0-3978 GCA_044352805.1 Cyanobium sp. | reverse complement strand
AGTTCGCCGCTGCCCTGCAGGTCGAACTTTTTTATTGGCGGGCTTGGGCTCTCAGACCAGAAAGCACGGCTGCATGCCTGGCGCTACCAACGGACGCCGGGGGCTCCGGGCCAAATTGCTGCACCGCTGGGGGGGTTATTGGTGGGCTGGGTTCGGCTAAGGGCGATCAGCAGGGGTGGCTTTGGGCGAAAGCAAGCCTGTGGAAAAAACAAGGCGCCTGCGGCGCGCAAAACTAAAGGAGAAAGATTTAAGGAACAAGGGCTTTAGCGCTAAATCGATCAAGCGGTAAGTCCTGGGGGAAAACGACAGAGGCGGAAACCGATGCTGTCGTTGCGGTCGTCTAGGTGCCTCCAGTACCGGGCGGCCAAGCGACAGCTCCTGTGAGAATCGCGCCAAGAGCCACCGCGCAGCAACCTCCTGGTTGGTTCACCTCCTGTTACCCAGGCACTGCCATCGCTGGGAGCATCTCGATAATTACTGTGCCAATGGTCCAAGCACCATTCCCACACGTTGCCATTCATGTCTTTCAACCCCCAGGCATTGGCCGGAAAACACCCTACCTCCACAGTCTTTTGCTGATATTGACCCTTAGGGCCCAATCTAATAATAAACTTTCCGTTATAGACATGGTAATAGTTAGCCAAACTAGGCATCATCATATCTCCAAAAGCAAAGGGCGTTGTAGTACCCGCTCGGCATGCGTATTCCCATTGTGCTTCACTCGGCAGGGTGTAAAACAGCTTGGTGTGCTGGCTCAAACGACGGCAAAACTCCATCGCCTCCTCCCAACTCACCTGCACCACAGGCCTGTTCGCTCCTTTGAATTTAGCTGTATCTGAACTCAACTTCAAATTTACCTGCGGCCAGCTCGCCACTTACTTCCATTGAGCCTGGGTTACGCTAAGTATAAGTGAGAGAGGTGCGATTGGCCCAGATCCCGATAGCCGTAGCTTCAGTCAACTTAACGCCTAGTGCCGTAAAAGTGGTTTTCTTTACTGTCCATCCCGCTGCACTTTCAGACTTGTCGACAGGGGCTTTCCCAACGTAAATCGTGTTGGCGGTGCTGCTGGTGTCGATCCTTATAAGTCTAGCAGCGCCAGCGCCACCTAGCGCCTGCCAGGCCAGGGAGCCATCGGCTTGGCGGGTAGGAACTTGCCCGGTCGAGCCCGGCTGGCCGTTGATCAGCAGACCAGCCTTTAAGTTCGGGGGAGTCTCAAAGTCCCTCGCCATCAGCCCTGAACTGCGCTTCGCTTCCTCATCACGGTTCCTGCGCTCCCCCTCCTCTTTGGCACGCTGCTCTTCGGTCAGGCGATCGATCTCGGGCTGCAGGGCACTGATATCACCATCTTCAAGTCTCAAAGCTAGCTCCCGATCCTTCAACTCTTTTTGTGTCTGCGCAGCAGAGAGATCACTTCCAACAGATAGATATGCTTTCACGGTGTCCAAGTATCGCTCGCGATTTTTCTTCTGAACCCGAAATGGTTTTTCCGCCTCCTCAAAGGCTTTTTCAGCTTCTGCTTTGCCAATACCCAGATCTTCGCAAAGATCATCCAGGGAATGCTGGTTGGCGATGCTAAGTTCTAAATCTGGCGATTGGCTTAAAAATTCTTGGCATTTCTTCTTGTAAAATTGCAACTTCTCGTTTATCTCTCGGACCTGTTTATTCTTTAGTATATTGCTGGCTCTATCATCAATCGCAAGTGCAATGCTGTTGTATGCTTGAGACTTATTGTCCCAATCCTCAATTGGCTTCGATCGCTTGTCGCTGGGATCAATGGGCAGGGCTTGAAATCTTGCTAATCCGGTTTGCTCCCACATGGAAGCAGACAGCAAAACGGGGATTATCTCAGCAGAGCCACCCTCTCTTCGCTCATAGCCGACAGCCAATTCTTTATCTTTAATATATGGTGAGGCTATAAAGCTGATACTGACTAAAAAAAGAATAATATCGGCCTGTCTAAGTTTTTCTTCTATTGATTCGTCCCATTCTTCGCCAGCCTTGATCTCGTGATCCGCCCAAACATCTATGCTTTTTCCACATTGCTGTAACTGTGCTAAGGATTTCTTGATTTGATCACAATACTTTTTGTCATCATGCGAATAGGAAATAAATACTTTCACCATGTCCGCAGGACCTGAATCAGTAAGCATAACCAAAACCGAGCCAGGCTCCAGGTCCTAAACCCTTGCCACGAAGACAATTACCCTGACCTGCATCACCCCGCCCGAAAAAGTACATGCCTTTGCTCAGAATGCAGGCGACTATATCGGCGCTCGGTGCAGGAGTTGGCCCCCCTACCGAAGGGAATGAATGCGCTAGTACACCAGTGCCAGGTGGAGACAGGTGGTGGCACTGAATATCTGGGATCTGCGCCCCTTTGTTCACCCCCCATCCCGACCCCGTTGCCAAGCGACCACTGGTACTCCGAGGTGTTCCGGGCCCTGCCCGATCTGGTGTGTCGGCTCCTGCCTGGGCTTGCCGCCGCCGAGCCAGGCCCCATGAACACCGAGACGGCCTACAGCTTCCGGGCGGTGACCCTCTAAAAGGTGGCCCACCATCCCGATGGCGTGCTCTGGCCCCGCCAGCAACCCGGCGGCAGCGGCGATTCCTTCAGCAGGATGTGACCTGGGTGGATCTCGACGCCCTCGCCAGCGAGCCCAATCTCGATCCGATGCTGGCCCTGCTCACCCTGCCGGTGCAAAAGGAGCCAGATCTTGGGCCCTGCGCAAAGCGCATTTTGGCACTGCGGCCAGATCTGATCGAGCTGATTGTGCCTATTCTTTCGGAACGTTTTCAAGGTCTTTCTCCCTCCCAGATCATGGCCACCCTCGGCATCTCCAAAGACTTCTGGCGCCACACCCGCGCCTTTCAGGACATCCTTGCGGAAGGGCGTGAGGAAGGGCGTGAGGAAGGCCGCCGCCGCGAGGCCAGCACTCTCGCCCTGCGCCAACTGGAACGGCGTTGCGGGTCCCTTGACGCCCCCACCTCCGCCCGAATCGAAGCCCTCAGCCTCTGGCAACTGGAAGAGCTGGCCTTGGCCCTGCTCGATTTCAGGAGCGCTGAGGATCTACAGACCTGGCTGGAGCCGATGAAACCATGAGGTGCCTGGTGTCAATTACGTCATTGGACAAGCTGGTCAAGATGCTCTTGGTCTTTGTAAAAGCAAGAAATAAAAAAATTTTAATAAATTGACCATGGGATAATGCGATTAAATTAATATCTTGGTAACAAGTCCGTTTCATTCACCCAGCAAAACCTCCCACAACCCCTCCCCCCCCTGCCGCACCGGATCGCTGCAGGGCAAACCGGTGCTGGCGGCGGTGGCTACTAGGGCCTGCTGAGCCGCTGGCTCATCGAGATGGGCGGTGTTGAGGGCGATGGCCCGCACCCTGGGCGCTGGCGCTGGCCCTGGGCCGGCCGGCCGGCCCAGGGCCGCCAACCGCTCGACCACATCGATCACCTCGTTCAGTGGCGGTATGGCCACCTCGGCATGGTTGCGGATGCTGCTCTGGCCGGCCCGGTGCACCAGCAGCAGGTCCGTGGGCTGGCTGCCGCGCAGCAACGGCAGCGTGGCCGTGGAGCCGGGGTGGCAGATAGATCCCTGGCCCTCCACCAGCAGCCAGGTGTCGAGCCCCGCCGGTCCGGCAACCTGCCACGAGCCAGCCCCGTCCCGCGAGCCAGCCGCCCCAGTTGGCTCCGCTGCCGCCAGCACCGCCTGCTCCACCGCACCGGCGGCATAGTCCACCCGCACCGCATCGAGGGGCACGCCCTGGCCGCTGATCAGCAGTCCCGCCTGGCCGGTGCCGATGAAGCGCGCATCCAGCCCCCGGCGCCGGGCCGCCGCCAGCAGTTCGAGGCAGGCGCTCATCTTGCCCACCGCCATGTCCGTGCCCACCGCCAGCAGGCGCCGGCAGGGCAGGGCCGCCGCCCGGCCCGAGGCCACGGGCAGGTCGGCCGGCTCCTGGCGCAGGTCCCAG
>JBILDB010000255.1:0-3979 GCA_044352805.1 Cyanobium sp. | reverse complement strand
AGTTGATCGCCTCCCATTTCGGCGGCACCCGCAATCCGATGGTCATCTCCTGGCCCAAAGGAATCAAACCCGACAAGACGCCACGGGCCCAGTTCCACCATGTCAATGACATTGCGCCCACGATCTACGAGCTCATCGGTATCAAGCCGCCCAAGGAGGTGGACGGATTCAAACAGGATCCGATCGATGGGGTGAGCCTGGCCTACACCTTCGCCAACGCCAAAGCTCCCACCCGCAAGAAGGTTCAGTACTTCGACAACAACGGCAGTCGCGCCATCTTCCAGGACGGTTGGCTGGCCGCCACCTTCGGCCCGCTGGTTCCGTGGCTGCCCGGGGCGCCAGGCCTGGCTGCCTGGGATTCGGCCAAGGACAAATGGGAGCTCTACAACATCAACGCTGACTTCTCCGAGGCCGAGGATCTCGCCGCCCGCGAACCGCAGCGTTTGGCCCAGCTCCAGAACACCTTTGATCAGCAGGCCCTGGCCAACAAGGTCTATCCGCTGGGTGCCGGCATCTGGCTGCGTCTCCACCCCGAAGACCGGATCAAGTCGCCCTACAGGAGCTGGCAGTTCGATGCCACCACCACGCGCATGCCGGAGTTCACGGCACCCGGGCTCGGCCGGGAGAGCAGCACCGTCAGCATTGATGCAGATTTCAAAGAGAACGGCTCGGGTGTGTTGTATGCCCTGGGTGGGTCTGGCGGTGGCCTCAGCCTCTACCTGGACAAGGGCCGGCTGGTCTATGAGTACAACATGATGATCATCGAGCGCTATATCGCTCGCTCAGCCAACAGGATCCCCGCCGGCAGGCACCGCATCGACGTCACCACCACCTTCGCCAGTGCCAAGCCACTCTCGCCGGCTGAGGTGGTGCTGAAGGTGGATGGCCAGGAGGTGGCGCGCACCACGGCGGCTCGCACCGTGCCGGCTGCCTTCTCCGCCAGCGAAACCTTTGATGTCGGCGTGGATCTCGGCTCAACTGTGTCCCTCGACTACTTCGAGCGCCGGCCCTTCCGCTTCGACGGCACAATCCACCGCGTCGACGTGAAGATGAACTGAATCAGCATGAATTCAACGCCTGCCTCCCGAATTTCCAAGCGTTGCTCCGTTGCGGTGCGCACCGCCTCCTTCGCGGCCTGCGGGCTGGTGCTGGCCCTGGGCTGCGGCCGTACGGCCCAGGCGCAAGCCTACGGCCCGCGTCAGTTCTGGCTGGCTCCCGCCGGCACGAACGTGTTCACGGTTTCTGGGCTGTACAGCAGCTCCAACACCGTCGTCGATACCAGCATCATCTTCCCCAACCTCAACGTCGACACCTATGTCGTGGTGCCGAGCTATGCCCGCTTCTTCGGGATCGGCGATCGGCTCTCCCAGGTGTCGGTGGCGGTTCCCTATGCCTGGGCCAACGTCAGCCTCTCCACCGCTAACCGTGGGGTGGCGCCCAGCAAGCAGGGCCTGGCTGACAGCTACGCCCACTTCACCGTGGGCCTGGTGAACACCCCGGCCCTGGCACCGGCGGAGTTCGGGGCCTACATGCAAAAGCAGAATCCGCCTGTGGTGGTCTATGGCCTGGTGGCGGTGATGCCCCCCACCGGCGACTATCAGAACGACCGGCTGGTGAACATCGGCACCAACCGCTGGACGTTCCGCGCCGGCCTGCCCACCACGGTGCGGCTCAGCCCCAACTGGGCACCGGGGAAGACCACCTCCTTCGAGATCCTGCCCAGTGTGGATGTCTACACGCCCAACAATGACCCCGCCTTCCCGGAGTTCTCGATCCGGGGGCGGCAGGTGGGCAGCAGGCTCGCGAAGGTGCTGGCCCCGGATCAGACCACCCAGGCCCCCATGGGCACCTTGGAGATGCACCTCACCCACGACCTCAACAAGACGCTGTGGGTGTCGCTGGATTCCTACTCCAGGCTGGGCGGTCAAACCTCCAGTGACGGCAAGGCCGGCGGCAACCAACAGGCCTGGACGGCCCTGGGCGCCACGATCGGTGGCAGCCCCTGGTCGAAGGCCCGCCTCTCCCTCACCGGTGGTGCCGTGCTGGCGGGCAACGACAACAGCCCCGATGGCTGGCAACTGCGTCTGCAGCTCCAGCAGTCCTTCTGAGCGCAGGGAGGAGCCACACCCTTCTCAGAGCGGGACCTGTCCAATCATGGACGGCCGTTGATCTGTCGAGCACGCCTTGATCAGCGCCGACATCGACAGGACCCACATTCAGTCGTGATGGGCTGCGAGAAACGCTCACCGGACCAATCGGATGAATCACAACGGCAGTCTGGAGGCGGAGACGAGCCGGAAACCGATGTGGGAAGTGCCTGTATCGGGTGACTGTGCTTCCCGCGCCGCCGGCCGGTAACGGCTGCAGTACTGGGGCGAACAGAGGAACGACCCACCCTTGATCACATGCTTGGCCACACCCGGTTCGCGGGGATCGGAACTCTCCTGCTCTGCAGCGCCGAGGGGGTCGAGACGGTGAGCCATGCCCTCGTGTCCGACTCGGTACCAATCCTCCGTCCATTCCCAGACGTTGCCCGTCATGTCGAAAAGGCCATAGGCATTGGCCTCAAACGTGCCAACGGGGGCCGTGCCAACAAAGCCATCCACCGCCGTGTTGACCACAGGGAACTCCCCCTGCCACGTGTTGGCCCTGATCGGGGAATAGGTGTTGCCCCAGGCATAGATCCGATCCCTGAGTCCCCCCCGGGCGGCAAATTCCCATTGGGCCTCGCTGGGCAGAGAACGGCCTGCCCAGCGGGCGTAGGCCTGGGCATCCTCGAAGGCGACCTGCACGACCGGGTGGTTATCGCGCCCATGGAGGTCACTGCCTGGGCCTTCGGGATGGCGCCAGTCGGCGCCGGGAGTCCACCTCCACCAGCTCAATACCTCGAACGGCTGAGCAACGTGCGGAGGCTGAAACACTACTGAGCCCGGCCGCCGTTCCGCCGCTGTCAGACCGGGGAACTGGTTGCTGGAGAGAGGGCGCTCGGCAACGGTGACGTAACCGGTTGTTGCAACGAAATCAGCGAATTGTCGGTTTCTTACTTCATGGGCCTCCATGCAGAAGGGGCTCACGCTGACGGCATCGGCAGCTTGCTCCTCCGGCAGTTGCGCACCAGCGCCGATCTTGAAGATGCCGCCAGGTATGTACACCATCCCGGATGGGCAGGCACGGGTTACCTGGGATCCTTGATCGGCCGCAAAGACTGGTTGAAAGTCGCCGAGCAGGCTGAGGTTCAAGACAGCCATGACAAGCAGAAGCAGCACGTGTCTGGTCAAGGTCAAATCAAACGCACCTTTGTGCACCAAGGATGTGATCTATAGAAGTAGCATTCAGCGCTTGGGTGGGGCAATGCAACTTGACGATTGTTCATCCGACACTCTAGCGTTTAAGGTGGTCTGATGGGGCTATACAGTGGGAATGCGGATGGAGACTGGGGTCGTGATTGCTAAGACCTTAAGCGTTATCGAATCGACAATTGATGCTATTGTGACCAGGGGTTCAGACCATTCAAGGCAGAGCATCTACAAGGCTTTGCCAGAAAAGTACTGTCCAAGCTTTACCATGATTCAAAAGCTTGATTCCGATTAGGGTTTGGGTTCAGTAACAGCGTGAGAAGTGACGCGGTGCTGACATGATCTATGTGGACAAGGCGTAGGCCTTAATACGCATCTTGTTGAGAGGAGCCACCTTCGAACAGGCCCCTGGAGTGGACAGGCTGCCGTCTATTCTGCTTCAATAGCAATAGCTTCTTGCCTGCCACTCAGGGGCAGCGTTAGCCGAATCTCTGGGGAGGGCGCCGGGCTGGGCGGAATGAATGGATGCGCTCTCACCTGGGTTCTGGCTACAGTGGCGTCCGCTGGGCGGTAAGCATGAATTTCACGTTGGAGTGCGAACAAGAAGTAGACGGTCGTTGGATCGCCGAGGTGCCAGAGCTGCCTGGAGTCCTTGCTTATGGAAGTTCCTCTGCTGATGCGAT
>JBILDB010000254.1:0-3986 GCA_044352805.1 Cyanobium sp. | reverse complement strand
GGCTGGGTTGGTGGAACTCAAAGATGCCCTGGCCAGCCCCTCCCATGGCGGGGCCCTGCCCATGCTGCTGGGGGTCGCCACGGCGGCCGTGGTCTCCTGGATGGCGATTGCCTGGTTGCTGCGTTTCTTGCAGCAAAACAGCACCTGGCTGTTCGTGGCCTACCGGCTGTTGTTCGGTTTGGTGCTGCTGCTTGGTTTCCGCGGTGCCGAAAGCCTGGCTCGCTGAATTTCCACAGGCCCGCCGGGCTGGCCATGCGAGACCAAGGACCGCCAGACTGGGGCCCCTGGCCTTGAGTTGCAGTGTGGAATGAGTTGACTGCTGGCATTTCCCTAGAGGATCCTGGGGGATCTTCTCCCGATCGACTCCCCCAGCCTGCTGTTGTGGTCAGCGTTGAAGCGGGATCGATTGGTGAGGAGCTGGGTTTTCAGCCTGGTGATCGCCTGCTCAGCATCAACGGGGTGCGGCCTCGGGATTTGATTGATTTCCAGATGCTGGTGGGGGAGGAAGACCTGCGTCTGGAGGTCGAAGATCCCGCCGGCGAGGTCCATGTCATTGAACTCGAGAAGGATGCGGACGATGGGCTTGGGCTGGCCTTCAGCGAGGCCCTGTTTGATGGTCTGCGCCAATGCAACAACCGCTGTCCCTTCTGCTTTATCGATCAACAGCCCCCGGGCCATCGGCGCAGTCTCTATCTCAAGGACGATGATTACAGGTTGAGTTTTCTATACGGTTCCTACCTCACCCTTACCAATCTCACTGCGGCTGACTGGCAGCGCATTGAGGCCCAGCGGCTTTCTCCGCTTTACGTCTCAGTACATGCCACCGACCCCGAACTGCGCAGCCGCCTGTTGGTCAACCCCCGCGCCGCCCTCCTGCTCGACCAATTGCGTTGGTTCGCCGAGCGCCGACTCCAGATCCATGCCCAAGTGGTGGTCTGTCCGGGGGTGAACGATGGTGAGGCCCTGGGGCGCACTCTCCAGGATCTGGCCGCTTTCGCCGAGGGAGATTGGCCGACGGTGCTTTCCACCGCTGTGGTGCCCGTTGGCCTGACCCGGTTCCGTCCAGCCAACGACAACCTGGTGCCGGTGGATCAAGCTGCAGCCATTGCGGCTATCAACCAGGTCGAAGCCCTGCAGGAGGCATTCCAGAGCCGTCTTGGCAGCCGGTTTGCCTGGCTGGCGGATGAGTGGTATCTGATTGCGGGGTTGCCCCTGCCTCCCCGCACCGACTACGAGGACTTACCCCAAAGGGAGAACGGCGTTGGCAGCATTCGGGGCTTCCTTGAGGAGCTTGATCAGGCCACCGCCCAGCTACCCAATTCCCTGGCCGTTCCCCAGCGTCTCAGCTGGGTGGTGGGGGCCGTAGTTGCTGGGGCCCTGGAGCCGGTGCTGGCGCGACTCAACAGGGTCGAGGGCCTGGATCTGAGGCTGTATGGCCTGCCCAGCCCCTACTGGGGGCAGGATCTGGTGGTGACCGGATTGCTGACCGGGGCCGATTTGATCCAGGGGTTGCAAGGCCGGGACCTGGGCGAGAAGTTGTTGTTGCCCAAGTTGATGTTGCGCCAGGGGGAAAGCGTGTTTCTCGACGACATGACCCTTGAACAGCTCCAGGCCCAGCTGCCGGTCCCGATCCAGCCCATCGGCAGTGCGGAAGAACTGGTGGCTGTCTGCATTCGAAGCATCCATGGCCTTGCCTAAGCTCAGCCGGTTCGATGGTTTTCCAGTGGGTCGCCAGGTTTCTTTGTTTGCGGCCCTCACGGTGGTTCCGGTTCTTTGGGCCGGTTCGGTTGGTGCCCAGTCTTCTCCGGTGCCTGGTTTAACGACCCAAGCCAGCCCGTTCGTGGGGCCCTCGGCTCTTCAGCCCCAGCAGGCTCTGCCGAGGGCACCCCAGGTGAAGGGTCCTAGGCCCCAGGTCAATCCCAGCCTGTTGCCCCCAGCGGCCACCGTACTGCCAGCCAACGACCCCGATCTCGGTTCGCCGCCGCCGCTGGCCCTGCCGGTGAAGCCTTCCCAGGTGCGCATCCGCGAATTGCGCCCCCTGGGACTGGATCAAGTCGAGACCATCGCCGAGGTCAACAACCCCAACCTCAAGGCCCTTGCCATCGAGGTCGAGCAAGCTCAATCACAACTGCGGGCTGAGATTTCCCGCTGGTACCCGACGATTCAGTTGGGGGCGTCCCAGCTGCCGGCCTATTCGGCCGGCCAGGCTTACCGCCCATCGGTGTTCGATTCAGGGACTACAGGCTATTCAACTAGCTCGATCACGGCTATGGAAGCTGTGCTCAGGGCTAGTTGGGCCTTGATTGATCCCCAGCGGACCCCTCGGATTGCCGCTGCCCGTGATCGCTATGAGAAGGCCAAGAACGCCTATCTCATTGGTTTGCGGGACCTGAGGTTGCAGGCTGCCGAGGCCTATTTCGATCTACAATCAGCCGACGAACAGGTGCGGATTGGCCAGGAATCCGTCCGCGCTTCCTTGGTCAGCTTGCGGGATGCTCGCTCCCGTTTCCAGGCCGGCGTAGCTACCAAGCTTGAAGTGCTTCAGGCCGAAACCCAGTTGGCCCGCGACCAACAGCTTCTCACCAATGCCTTGACCGGCAATGGACCCGGAGGGCCGGGCCTTGGGCAGGCAGATGCCCGTCGTCAGTTGGCCGCTCTGCTCTCTTTGCCCCAGGATGTCACCCCCGTGGCCAAGGATCCATCCCGGGTGGTGGGGGCCTGGATCCCCTCCTTGGAGGAGAGCATCATTGCCGCCTTCGCTTACCGCGAGGAACTCGATGATATCTTGCTGGATATTTCCATTGCCAATAGCGAAGCCAATTCTGAGCTAGCTGCATCCCAGCCGTTGCTGAGCATTGTCAATACTCTGAGTGCCAGTAATTCCTATGGGGACAGGTATACTGACTTTGTTAATGGCTCAAACGAAGCCCCAGCCGCCCAGAATGTCCTCGGCCAGACCAACTGGAGCGTTGATAACGCCATCGGTCTGAATCTCAGCTGGACCCTCTTCGATGGCGGCCGGGCCCGGGCTCTTTATCGCCTCAACAAACAAAAGGCCAATGAGGGTCGCTATCGCTTCGCCCAGCGCCGCGACCAGATCCGCGTCGAAGTGGAGCGAAGCTTCTTTGAACTTCAACGCAATAACCTCAACATCTCCACCAATGCCCAGGAGGTGCTTTCCACCCGCGAATCCCTGAGGCTGGCTCGCCTGCGCTTCCAGGCCGGGGTCACAACCCAGCGGGAGGTGGTCGACACCCAGCGCGATCTCACCCAGGCCGAGGTCCGCTATGCCCTGGCGATCTCCACCTACAACAAGAGTCTTGCCGACCTGCGTCGTCGCACCGGCCTCGATCAGATCGCCCTCTGTCCCCGTCCTTCCCTGCCGGATCGTCGCCCCCCAACCCCTGGCCTAGAGAGCGCTCCGGTCGAGTTGCAACCGGTGGTGCCGGCTTGTGCCGCTTCCTTCTTCCGTGCCCCCATGGGTCAGGCCTCCCCCTCCCGTTGACCTCCTAAGTAGTCGTGCAAAAGCCCCTTTCCCTGCTTGCGATTCTTCGACTGGGGCTCTTCCAGGCCTGCCTTGGCGCTTTGGCGGTCATTTTTTCCGGGTTGTTGAACAGGGTGATGCTCAGCGAGTTGGGTTACCCGGGTTTGCTTGTGGGGGGCGCCCTGGCGTTTGAACAATTCATGGCACCCTCCAGGGTGCTGTTTGGCCAGATTTCCGATGGTTATCCCCTCTTCGGTCGCCGCCGGGTGCCCTATGTGCTGTTAGGCACCTTGCTCTTCAGTGGGCTGGCGGTGCTGGCGGTTCCCCTCATTTTTCAGGTGGGGCGTTTGCTCAGTGCCGGCAACCAGCCTGGCCTGGCCTTCGGCATTACAGCCCTATGCGGTCTTTTTGCAGCCTACGGATTGGCCATTTCCCTAGCCACCACCCCCTACCTCGCCTTGGTCATCGACCGCACCGATGAGGCCGAGCGCCCGAGGGCCGT
>JBILDB010000253.1:0-4001 GCA_044352805.1 Cyanobium sp. | reverse complement strand
GTGCCAGCGGCACCTCCTTGACGACGGCGGCCAAGCAACTGCATGACAACAGCACCCAAAGGCTGTTTGTGCTGGATGACGACTCAAAGGTGGTGGGGGTGCTGACCCGCGGCGATGTGGTGCGGGCTTTGGCCGCCCAGGGCTAGGCAGGCCCCAGCCGTCTCAACGGGAGCCCATTGCCTCTTGGTAGGCGGGCCGCTGGTTGGTGGCCTCAATGCTGGCCTGGACGGCTGGATAGGGACTGAGGTCGACGCCGCTGCAGAACATTGGTAAGTAGGCGAGGTAGGACTGGACGGCGCAATCGGCGGCCCCCCAAGGCACCGGGCCCCAGGCGCCGTTAAGCAGGCTGTTGTCCCTATTGAGCAAATCGTTCAGCACCGCCAGCTGGCGGGCCAGCTCTGCGGGGCGATCGGCGGCCTGAAACATCGCCGGCCCCAAGGTGGCGTTGGCATAGAGAACCCATTGCTGGGAGAGGGAGCGCAGGGCGGCGGCCCGACCGGGATCACCGCCAAATTCAGCGGCGTGATTTTCGGCCAGATGCAACAGAATCGCGCCACTTTCGGCGAGGGCCAGGGGGCCGCCATCGGGGCCCTGGAAGCCGTCATCGACCAGGGCCGGCACCTTGCCAAAGGGGTTGATCGCCAGAAACGACTCCTGACGATGCTCACCGGCCTGCATGTCCAGCGTTTGGAAATCGAAAGGGATCGCCTTCTCTTTGAGATACCAGAGCACCATGGAGGCCCGGCTGCGGGCAGCGCCGTAAAGAGTCAAGGCCATGGGGCACAAAGCAGCTTGAGCCGCCATTATCGGCGCCCACAATGGCCAGACCTGGGGGCCCTTGATGGAAACGCGCCAGCCTGCCGCCGCCCCCTATCTCTCGGCGGCCTGCCTGCAGCGGCTGGCGCCCCACCTGGTGCCGATGGTGCGGCGGGGCATCGTCGGCAAGAGCCGCTACGCCCAGAGCCTGAATGCCGCGATCCAGGCCGCGGCGGCCGCTGGCCAGGCCCGGCCGGTATTGATTAGTGGTGAACCGGGGCTGGAGAAGGACAACATCGCCGCCCTGGTGCATTTCGGTTCGCCGGCGCGGCACAAGCTGATGGTGCGCCTCAATTGCGCCCTGCTGCGGCCTGATGGTTCGGATCTGTTTGGCAGTGGCAGTGGCAGTGGGAGCGGCAGTGGCGGCAGTGGCGGCGAGGCGGTGAATCTGCTGGATTGCCTGGCCGGTGGGGCCCTGTTGCTGGACCAGATCGACCGGGCTGACCCGGCCCTGCGGCCGGCCCTGGTGGAACTGGCCCGAACTGGCAACTGGTCTGCGGTTGGTGGGGCGGCCGGTGATGCTGTCGGTGGGGCGATCAGTGGGGCGGCTGGTGAGGCGGCCAAACCGCGCCATTTCGAGGGGCGGGTGTTTTTTACGAGCGAGCGCAGCGTCGCCGAGCTGGATTCGATCTGCCAGCAGATCCGGGTGCCGCCCCTGCGGGTACGCCGCCAGGATTTGGGCGAATGGGTGCGCTATGGGGTGCGGCTGCGCTCGCGCAGTTTGGGTTGGTCCCGCCCGCCTGTGGTGAGCGAGGCCCTGATCAAGCGGCTGCAGACCTACGACTTCCCGGGCAATGTGCGCGAGCTGCTGCAGCTGGTGGATAGGGCCCTGCGCCAGTGCGCCAGCGGCCATCCCGCTGAACTGCCGGAGGATGTCTTCTGGATCCAAAGGCGCAGCCAGCGGGCCCGCTTCGATTTGTGGCGCTGGAAACCCCAGCTGCGGGGCTGGATGCGGTCGCCCCGCTTCTGGAATTTTTTGTTATTCGGGGTGGTGAGTTGGGTGTTTGTGCTGGTGAATGTCTGGCTGTGGCTGGGCCCCCAGGATCGCCAGCACAACGGCGCCCTCAATTTCTTCTGGGCCTGGTGGTGGCCGCTGATCCTGCTGGGTTATCCCCTGGTGGGACGGCTCTGGTGCTCGTTCTGCCCGTTCATGGTGTGGGGGGAGATTGTGCAGCGGCTGGCCCGGACCCTGGGCTTGCCAAGCGAGCGCTGGCCCAGGGGCGAAACCGACCGCTGGGCCGCACCGCTGCTGGCCGGGGGCTTCGCCGCCATCTTGCTGTGGGAGGCAGTTGGTGATCTCGAAAACAGTGCCTGGCAAAGTAGTGCGTTGTTGTTGCTGATTACGGCCGGCGCGGTGATCAGTTCGCTGCGTTTCGAAAAACGCTTTTGGTGCCGTTATCTATGCCCGGTGGGGGGCATGAATGGCCTGTTCGCCAAGCTGGCGATCAGCGAATTGCGGGCCCAGGCCGGCACCTGCAGCGGCAGTTGCACCAGCTATGCCTGCTTCAAGGGGGGCCCCGCCGAAGGCGAGGGCCTGGAGACGGCAGGCTGTCCCCTCGGCACCCACCCCGCCCACCTCAGCGACAACCGCAATTGCGTGCTCTGCCTCACCTGCGTGCAGGCCTGTCCGCACCGTTCTGTGAGCCTGCGGCTGCGGCCGCCGGCCGCGGACCTGCAAAGGGACATGCAACCCCCGGCCGGGGAAGCCGGACTGCTGCTGGTGCTGGCGGGGGGATTGTGCCTGCACAGCTGGCAGAAATTATTGGGCGGCCTGCCCCTGGCGCCGCCGTCCCTGGCCGCAGGGCCGCTGCTGGAGCGCCTGGCCTTCGGGGCCCTGGCCCTGGCGCTGCCCGCCGCCTTGATGCTGCTGGCCCGTGCCGTGGCGGGACCAAGCCGCCAACGGGCCCTCACCCTGGGACTCTATGCCCTGCTGCCCCTGCTCTGGGCCGCCCTGTTAGCCCAGCACCTCGGCTTGGGCATGGCGGAAGCGGGCCTGGTGCTGCCCGTGAGCCTGGCCCCCTGGTGGCCCGAAACGGCCGCCCGCCTGCCGGCCTGGAGCGCCGATCCCCATGTGATCAGCTTCTGCCAAAGCCTGGTGCTGCTGGTGGGCGTGGCCGGCTCGGTGCTGCTGCTGCGGCGATTGCTGCGGCAGGCCTGGCGGCCCTGGTTGGTGGTGAGCCTGGTGCCGTTGGCCTTGGGGCTGGGGAGCCGGTGGTTGGTGGGGGTGGGGTAGCAGCAGAACTTTTGCTGGCCTGTCCACTGAAGGGCTTTTTAGCTGCTCACCACTCTCACGCGAGGCGCAGGTGCTCCACGAAGAAGGCCTTCCACGCTTAAATCCTCATCGATTGCTGGCCAGTGAATCCCAAAACCGGCACCAGCCACTTCCCAATGATCGCGATCATCTTGCGAGGCATGGAGAAGACGGGGATACCAAGCCAAGGGCACCGAGATTGATCTTCCGTCTGCAAGCTCGACGATCAGATTGTCATCAGTAGAAGCTACGTTCGTGACGCGCTCACCCGGATTAGCCATAAAACTCCTCCCATGCTTCCATCTGGATAGCTCTGTTCGAGCTGACAAGCCGCTCAACCTCCCGTAGCTCGTTCGCCTTCACGATCAACATGAACATGAGGCGGACTCGTTCGGTTCGTGACTGTAGAAATAGACCCTATAAGGCCCGCTTCGCAGGATTGTAGGCATCTCGCTAGAGCTATGTTACTCAAGCTTAGCCAGGACGGGAATTGTGTACAGCTAACGCTGCTCCTGAGTGGCAGGCGAGGAGGTGGAGGTGCTAAACTGAGAAATGGTGGTGGCCTGTCCACTCGAAGGGCTTGTTCGGAGGTCTTTTGGCGATAGATCAAGCTTTGCGCGATTGATTTCAGTGACCTCAACGAGTTGTTAAACCAGCCTGTCCAATCCTTATTGGCATGCAATCTGCCTGCCTGCTTCAGTGCAGTGAGCAGATTGAGGCCTTTGGCAAGATACTCTCGCCGTTGCTGAAAGATTTGAAGGGAATCAAGACTACCGAAAATGAAGCAGGAAATGGCAACATCAACTTGCCACTCCGTGTTCGCCGGATCGCGCTGCACCAGGCCTTCGTTGGTTTCCTGCACTGCCTGATGGCCTTGCTAAGCGCGAGGCGGAGGCGCCTTGGCTGCGCATCCTGGTGCTGCTCCAGCAGGGAG
>JBILDB010000252.1:0-4008 GCA_044352805.1 Cyanobium sp. | reverse complement strand
CCAGACCAGGCCCAGGCCAATCAGCAAATAACGGATAATCAACTCAAAGGCCTTACGGTTGCCAGGAGTCATGCCCATCAGGCGAGCAGCCGTGGAACCAAAAAGAAAGGACGGCAATTCAGAAAGCACTACCACGAAATAGGGCAAGGTCAGCAACAGACCCAAGTCCCCAATCGTGAAATTCTGATCAAACAAGCGCATCAGCGAGATATTGCCAAAACTCTCAAGATTGTCAATTTTGCCAAGGAAAGCCATCAGCCCAAGCACAAAAAACAGGGGCCGCACGGCTCGCTGGTAATAGGCTTCCACGACTACAGGATCGTTATAGCGCCGTAACAGCAAACGCAAAATTTCCAGACCAATCCAAATCGCCAGCAATTCGGCCGCCAGGAAGACCAGCCCAGCCGGCATTCCCACCAGTTGCAACACCAGAAATGCCAGCCCCAAGGAGGCGAGGAAGGCCAGCTCGGTGAAAACAATCCTCCAACTGCTCGGCGAGATTCGCTGGTGCCGAAACAACAGGCGCGACAACACAAACAGGCCAGCCAAGACAGCCAGCTGCAGCACCAGGGAAAAGCGACCGAGCAGGCTTAGCCAACTGCTGAGCTCAAAGACAATCTGATTCATTGATTTGGACCTCCAGATACGGAAACGACATCAGCATTCGGGCCATTCGCTACGGCCTCGATGGCCTTCAGAACTTGCTCGGGTTTTTGCTCGCCATAGATGTTTTGCTTGAGAATTGGCCTAAGGGTATTGGCCAGCGTATTGATGCGGATGCCTTCATAGAAACTTGGAATAATCGAATTCTCCAAACTCCTTTCCATCACCGGAAGATAAGCAGCATCTTTGACTGGCAGCACCACTCTTTGGTTAACGGGCATGTTGCCAATGCTCTGGGCCACCATGTTGCTCTGGGTGTATTCGTTGAGCACAAACAAGGCAAACTTTTCGGCGGCATCGCGTTGACCTGGGGTCGAATCGCGCCCGAAGCTCAACACCAGCATGCGGGCGATCGGCCGGGGCGGTGCGTCATCGGGTCCCCGGGGCAAATCGGCCACCGCCAAATTGCTGCCCAGGGATTTTTGCAACCGAGTGATGGTGGTGGCATTACAGCTGATCCAATCCAATTGGCCCTTTTCCAGCCTGGTTACCAGCTCATCGGCCGTATCAACGAAAATCACATTCGGCTCCACGTTGGCCCGATAGAGCCATTCCAACCAAGCCAGCACCGATTCCCGGGCAGTCCCCTTAAGTGGCTCTGTGGAGCGGATCCGGGTCTTATTCTCCAGCAGCAAAAACAGTGGCTGCTGGGCACGGAAACCGGTGGCCGTCCAGAGCAGCTCCCGCAGCTCCAGCGGCAGGCCCATCTTTTGTCCCCCACTGGCCTGGCTGACCAATTGGTCCAGGGTTCGGGGCGGTGTCGGCACCCGCTTGCGGTTGTAACAGGCGACGGTGGGCTGCACCAGCAGGGGCAGGGCCCGAAAGCGATTGCCCTGGCGAAAGCGTCCCAGAAATTTGATCCGCAGGGGATCCAGCACCAGCGGCTCCAGGGAGCTGCTTGTGGTCAGACCTTCCTGGGCCAACGCGTAGGCCGCAGGCACCCGGGTGATCAACAGATCGGGGGCGGCGCCCAGTCCACTGCGGGAGCGCATCAAGGGCAGCACCTCACTTTCGGAAGTCAGGCGCAGATGCACGTTCACCCGGGGGTTGACCCGCATGAATTCATTGGCCAGCTCCTGGGCCAGGCGCTCAAGATTGGCGCGGGCAATCTTGTCTTCCCCCAGGCCGGCCGAGAGCAGCAGGTTGAGATTTTCGGGGGGTCGCCACCCCGCAGCACAGCCGCTGGTCAACAGCACAATTCCCAACAGGGATCCCAACAGAGCTCTGCGTCTTGCCATCAACAACCCCCAACAATCAACTTTTTCACCATGGCAACCATCAAGACATCAAGCCAACAACAGGAAGGGCTCCCCATTTGTGGGGAGCAAACGCAAGGACGCTAAGGGAGGGCAGTTCAGCATTGAATAGTGGGCCATCGCAGCGCTTACGGCCTGCGTTTTTTGCACCAAACTCTGCGCCATTGGTCACCACACCAGGCCAGGCGATCATGGTTTGACACCGCGCCTGCGCCGTTGGCCACCGCCGTCGTCCTGCTTTCGGGGGGTCTTGATTCCGCCACGGCCGCTGCCCTGGCCAAGGAGGCTGGCCACAGCCTGATTGCCCTTTCTTTCGATTACGGCCAGCGCCACCGCCGCGAACTGGCAGCGGCCCAAGTCCTCAGCCAGCACCTGGAAGTGGCAGAACACCACACCATCGCCGTCAACCTGGCGGCTTGGGGGGGCTCGGCATTGACCGATCCGAAACTGGCCCTGCCCAGCACGGGCGTGGTCGAGGGCACCATTCCACCCACCTATGTGCCCGGCCGCAACACGGTGTTCATCGCCCTGGGGCTGAGTCTGGCGGAGGCCCGGGGGGCGGAACGCCTGGTGCTGGGGGTTAATGCGGTGGATTATTCGGGTTATCCCGATTGCCGGCCCGACTACCTGAAGGCCTTTCAAACCCTGGCGGACCTGGCCACCCGCGCCGGCCGGGAGGGCCATGGGCCGCAACTTTGGGCGCCCCTGGTGCATGCCAGCAAGCTGGAGATTGTGCAGCAAGCCCTGCGGCTTGGGGTGCCGATCGGGGCCACCTGGAGCTGCTACAGCGGCGGCGATCGCCCCTGTGGGGTCTGCGACAGCTGCCGCATTCGTGATGCCGCCCTAATCGAGGCGGGTCGCCCCGACCTGGCCTCGAATTGAGCCGGACCCGGCCAGGGGGAGCCGCTCTAGCATCCAGACCCCAAAGGTCGATCAGTTCAGGCGTTGAAGCGGCCCCTGCCCTGGAGCGAACCCTGGACCCTGGCCCGCCTGCTTGCCGGGCCGTTCGGACGGGCTGGGTTGGTGTTGCTGGAGGGCGACGGCAGTGCTTTGGGTCGCCGGGCGGTGCTGGGGGTGGCGCCAATCGACAGCGTGGTCTGCCGCGGCCTGCCCGGCGATAGCGGGGCCGTCGACCCTTTCGCCGCCCTGGCCGCCCTGCAGGCCAGTGGCGGCCCCTGGCTGGGCTGGCTTTCCTACGAGGCCGGTGCCTGGGTCGAGCCCAGCGCCCAGTGGCAACGGCCCGACATGGCGATCCTCTGGGCCGCCCGCCATGACCCCCTGATCCATTTCGACCGCCAACGGCGCCAATGCTGGCTCCAGGGAGAAGACCGCCGGCGCCTGCTGGCCATGGAGGAACAGCTGCAGGCCCTGCTGGCGGCCGCAGGGCCCGACCCGGGCATGGAACCTCACTGGCAGGGCCTTGCCGCCGACCGCTGGCATTGGCACACCTCTAACCCCAACTACGAACAGCAGGTGATGGCCCTGCTGGAGCGCATCGCCAGCGGCGACCTGTTCCAGGCCAATCTCTCCGCCTGCTGTGAAGCCGAGCTGGAGAGCCCTCCGGACCCCCTCGCCCTCTACGGCCGGCTGCGCCACCATTGCCCCGCCCCCTTTGCTGGGCTGGCGGTAGCGGGCCAGGAGGCGGTCGTATCCGCCTCCCCCGAACGGTTCCTGCGGCTGACCCCCTCGGGCCGCATCCAAACCCGGCCGATCAAGGGCACCAGGCCCCGTCAAGCCGACCCCGGGGAGGATGCCCGTGCCGCCGCCGAGCTGGTCTGCGCTGCCAAGGACCGGGCCGAAAACGTGATGATCGTCGATCTGCTGCGCAATGACCTGGGCCGGGTCTGCCAACCGGGCTCGATTGAAGTCCCCCAATTACTGGGCCTGGAGAGTTATGCCCGCGTCCATCACCTCACCTCGGTGGTGGAGGGCCAACTGCGCTCCGATTGCGGCCTGGTGGATCTGCTGCGGGCCTGTTGGCCGGGGGGCTCGATTACGGGTGCCCCCAAGGTGCGGGCCTGCCACCGGCTGCACGACCTCGAACCGGTGCCCCGGGGGCCCTATTGCGGTTCGCTGTTCTGGCTGGCCG
>JBILDB010000029.1:0-12953 GCA_044352805.1 Cyanobium sp. | reverse complement strand
GGCCGCCATGGCGGTGGGGTCCTGAGATGGATATCCGTCGCCGTCCCCCCAATCCGAGTGTGCGGGTCTCCTATCTGGAATTCGGCATTCCCCATCCCGAGGAGAATCCCCGCCACATCCTCGAAGAGATCGTCTGGGAAAAGGACCGGGAGGTGGAGGTGGCCCGCCAGCGGGTCAGCCTGGACCAGCTCAAGGCTCAGGTGGTCGACTTACCGGCCCCCCGGGATTTTGTAGCGGCCCTCAAGGCCAGCTGCCGCAAGCCGGCGGTGATCGCCGAGATCAAGAAGGCCAGTCCCAGCAAGGGGGTGATCCGGCAGGATTTCGATCCGGTGGCTATCGCCAAGGCCTATGGCGCCGGTGGGGCCAGCTGCCTGTCGGTGCTGACGGACAAGAAATTTTTTCTGGGCGGCTTTGATGTGCTCGTCGATGTGCGCAGCGCCGTTGAGTTGCCGTTGCTGTGCAAGGACTTCATCCTCTGGCCCTATCAGCTATACCAGGCCCGCGCCGCCGGCGCTGATGCGGCCCTGCTGATCGCCGCCATCCTCAGCGACAAGGACCTGCATTACCTGCTCAAGGTGGCCCAAAGCCTGGGGTTGGATGTGCTGGTGGAGGTGCACGACGGCGCCGAAATGGAGCGGGTGCTGGCCCTGGAGGGGGTGAAATTGATTGGCATCAACAACCGCGACCTCAGCACCTTTGCGGTGGATCTGGCCACCACAGAAAAGCTAATGGCCAGCTACGGCGCCCAAGTACGGGCCAAGGGGGCGTTGCTGGTGAGCGAATCGGGGTTGTTCAACCGCGATGATCTCGATCGGGTGGTGAGCGCCGGCGCCGATGCGGTGCTGGTGGGCGAGGCACTGATGCGCCAAAGCGATGTGACGGCGGCCCTGGAAACCCTGATCAACGGCTGAGGGTCAACGGGGTGATGGTTCCAGGCCCCCATAGTCTTGACGATGAGCGAAGGCAAGCACCCTTGAACCCCATCCCATGAATCAGGCAGCCAAATCGGCGAACAAAAAATCCAGGGGATACTGTTTTCTGGTGGTTAGCGCCGCCTGCGCGGCGTGGGGTTGGGGAGCGGGTGTCTTGGCGGCGCCAAACAATCCGAAGTCGAACCCTGCAGCGGCGCCAGCCCAGGTGGCACGGGACGGCTGGAAGGACTGCTCCTTCAATGGCGTAACGATCGGCTGCATTGATAAACAATTGCCCGATGGGCTCAGCCTGTTATGGAAGGACGGATTGAAGATGACCTACCGCCAGTTGCAGCCAGCCCAAGCGGGCAAGCCAGCCGAACTGCGCGATCAGCTCGGCGGCGTTTGGCGCAGACAGGTCTTGGGCCAGGGCAACACTGTGCTCACGAATGAGGCCAACGGTGCCCGGATCTTTGTGCCCCTGCGCTTCACCTGCAAACCGCCGCTGCAAGGGGAAGTAGGTTATTGCCACTACTGATCCAACGGCAGCGGTTGGCGCAATAAGTGGCGCCACTAGTGGCGGAACAAGTGGCGAATCAAGAAGCGCTCTAGGGAATAGCAGCCAGGCAGCGTTCGTAATACATTTCCCGTTCCGCCAATCCGTTGGTGCCACCATTGACGCGCAGGGTGACTTTTTTTACACTGGGATCAGAATCACAAAGCTGATTCATCTTGTTGTTTTCCCACCAGAATCCTGCCGAACTAAAGGGATAATTATCGGCAACGTAGTCAACGCCCTGCATCACAGCAGGATCTTTGATGAAGTCAGCAAAATCCTGATAGTTAGCCCGTCCCGTCAGTTGAATATAGCCGGCCCCCTTGTAGCGAGGCCCGTCACCTGGCTGGGTGTTACCGAGGTCGGCTCTGTCCTCGTAGGCCCAGCCGGAGGCGAGCTCTTTTTTGTAGCGTCCGCCCCCTGATTCATGGGCGGTCTGGCTGAGGAAATGGCGGAGCCTGGGCTTTGTGGTGACGCCAAAACGTTGCAGGCATTCGTTGAGCTCGTTCACTTCCTCGTCCTTGATCATCCCTGGACCGCAGATCCAGATGCTTGCCAATTGCTGTTTGGTGATCAAAGCCGTACCAGAGGCCTGGTCTTGACCAAGGGGATTGGGAGAGGTGCGGAATTGGATGACCCAGGGGGCAGTGTCATCCATGAGTGCTGGATCGACCTTGGCAGCAAAAGCCTTCATCGCTTCCACATGATTGCGATTATCCTTGCGAAAGTAAGTGATGAAGTCGAGAAATTTTTCGGGTGTAAATCTGGCCATGATTGGGAAAGTTAATAACAAATTGATCTCAATCAGAATTCAAAGCCGGAATCAAGCTGATGACCAGCCATTGAGCAGGATTCTTAATGCCAACGGCTAGCCCTGGGATGGTTCAAACCTCCGCCTGCTAGAACTCAAGAAACTTGAAGCTTGGTTTGCGGCGAGCCTTTCGATGCCGGAGCCCCAGTTGGCAAGTGGTTAGAGGCCGCTCTTGAGTCCGGTGGGCTTGCCTTTGACACTGGTGACGATCCGACCATCGCCACTGCCCGGACCCCGATCCCAAAAGATGCGATCAAAGCTGTCGTAGCTGTATTCATCGTAGGCACCGCCGATGCCGATGTCGTAGCTATCGGAAGCACCATGACGGGTGCCAAAGGGATCGTGGACCAACCAAAGCTTGCGTTCGAGATCGTGCCCAACCAACAGCACAATATGGCCATCACCCTTATACTTAACGCCGATCACAACTGGAATACCCTTGCTCAAAGAGAGTAGGAGATCATCGGCTGAAATGTTCTGATGGGTGTAATAAGATTCGATGCCTAGATCCTTGAGGGCCTTAGTCTGGAAATGGTGATGTATGGTGTCACCGTAGGGGGCAAGCAGCTTCTGATAAGCCGATTCCGGTTCATTCAGACCTTGGGCAGTCGCGCTGCGGCTGAGCTCGCCGTTCAGCAGAAAATCCGCCAACATCGTGCAAGAGGTAAGATTGCACTGGCGGTTTCCGTTACCAAAGGTGGGATGCCAGTCATTATCCGTTTGGCCACGATATTTGACAGCCAGCTTGATCGCCTGCGGTTGACCCTCAAGCTCGACGTGGGGCTGGTAGGCATACACCGTATCCAGCTTGGTTTTGCCATCGCTAGCCAGGATGGGGGTGACAAGCTGGAGTTTGACATGTTGAAAACGGTCGGGGGAGATAGCGCTGACCAGCATCCGGGTACCCGCCTGAACCATAGTCTTTTCAGAGGGTTCCAGATCTTGGGAACCGACTGGATATGTTTTAAAAATAGTAGTGATACGGGCGGTTACTGCCTTCTGGGTTGAATTGCTCATCGTTAGCTCCGTCGTGTTGGAGAGTTAGGGAGTGGACGTGAGGACGGCGGTCCTGGGTCACCTCCATGCTGAACCTAAGACCGGTTTTTGGTTGTCAGTACCCATTCAACCAGTTGTCATATTCATGACAATCGTTCTGCTATCAGCAACTGACAACTCACCATGACATGGCGGCTACTAGGGCCCTTGTGTTCAGCGGCCCTTGTGGTTCAGCGGCAAATTTGTTCAGCGACCGCCCTGGTCCCCCAACGGCTGCAGCGTATCGGGGTTGAGAGGGGCAATGAAGGCTGCATTGGCCTGCACGCGGCAGGCAACAGGACGGAGCCGCTGCCCCTGGGGCCGCAGATCCTGGCGCAGGTCAAAGGGATGGGCCAGCAGTTGCAACCAGGGACGCCCGGCCATGACCACAATGGCTTCGGTGCCATCCCCCTTCAGATCGCTGTCAACGACAGCCCCGTAGGCCAGTAAAGCCAGCACCTGCCCCCGCGCGTCGCGACAGTTGAGGCCAGCCGGATCCCTATCCACCACAAGCCATTGGCGTTGGGGATAGGCGGTGCGATTGCCGGGCAGCCGGCTGGAAAGGAAATCGCCATTGGCGTTGGCGAGGGGCACATCGGCAATTTGGGCCCGGACGCTGGTCCAGGGGAGCAGGGCGGTAGCCAGGGCGACCAACGGCAGATAGGGGGGACGGAGCATTAATTGCGAGCAACTTAGCGTTGATACTAGGATAACAACGTGGACATAGTTAATTTATTTGAATATATCAACCATCAGAGCTTCTCAATGGCTCAGGCAGGACCTCATCAATCAATTGAAGAGATCGTTGCCACCGCCAGCAGCGAGACCAACCTGCACCCACTATTCACTGCGCACAATGCTGATTGGTCATTCGAGTTGCTGTGCCATCGATTCAAGGACTACACAATACAAAAATAGCGCAATGTTATCAACCAAGCGAAGAGCAATTGTCTCCTGCGCAAGGCCTATGCATACCTCATGATATCTAGGCATTTCGGCTCATGGCGATGGAAACCAATTGAATCTAGAAAGTAATAGCCTTTATTTATGATCTATGCCTACAGACAATACGGCCAAGCTTGAAATGCACATTGTCAAGACCTACAGCGGTCTTGTCGGATCTCGATGCCTGAAACAAGCTGCGCGGCAGTCGATTTGACTTTCTCAGTAGTCCCCAATCACGGGGGATTGATAGCCGATCAGTGGGGCTGATCCAAGTTATCGTCACGACGTAGCAAGAGCCTGCGCAACCTGCACGAACTACGATAGGCTGCGATTACACCCAAGCAAGGCAATGGCGCAGGCACTGATATTGGCGCTGGTGGCACAGGTGGTGCGTAAAGAATTGCATATTTAATTGATTCATTGCTGAAGGGATTCAGAATGTCTTGCGAATTGGGATCAGACAAGCTTTGCACCAAGCCGGAAAGAGACCCTGAATCCGAGTCATAGAGATAGGCAAAAACTGGTCCTAAACCACTATAACTTCCTACACCGAGACTGTTGTAGACCTGGAAGGCAAATTGGGACGCCAACATACCAGTGGGATCACCCCACCATGGCATTTGTCCTACAGGTGGTTCGTAAAAAAGAGAATTATTGTCATCGTAACTTCCTTCGAAAACAGTTACATCATACTCAACGGCATTAACGGTTACCAAAACCGCCCCTGCTGGTAAGTTTGCCAGCAGGGGCAGAGTAGCTATCGCCAGATGGCAAAAAATAGAGCGTATCGATCGGCGTATAGCTAAAACACGCATTGAAATCAACTGAACACCAATTGACTGATAGCTTGCCATTTCTAGTTCCAGTAGGTGAATTGGCTGGCGCTGTTCAGATTCAGACTGCTCAGCGCCGCGGATTGCACGAAACCAATCCTTTCTGCAACTCCGCTGCTGCCTGTAGGTAGGATACGGATCCAGAGGCCTGCGCTACCACCGTAGACACCCTGACTGAGCTGATAGAGGGAAGCTGAACCAAACAACCTAATCGAGTCTCCGACGTTGAAATCGGTGATCACGGCAATGTCAGCGCTGCCATCTTTGGATGCATCACCATCGTTGTAGTAAGCACCTGTGCGATCCGCCAGTAGGAATTGATCATTTCCACCGCCGCCCGTTAGGCGATCCACGGTCCCGCGACCACGCAAGCTTGAGCCTGTGGGAACACCGGTAATTACTTCATTGGCACTGGTGCCTGTGATGATGTCAGGGCCATCACTGACCACCCCCACGACCGGTTCCTTGAGGGTGATGGACAAAGTGGTGCCGATCTGCTGGCTGCGAGCGGCATCATTGAAAAACTTCACGTCCAGTGATTCGTCTGCTTCGATGAGACCATCTGCAGCGACTACTTTGCTGAACGATGCCTTGCCATCATTCCCAAGACTGACACTACCCAGCAGATTGCCATCGCTGAAATCTCCGGCGGTGATGCTGGTGCCTGATAGCGACCAATAAAGCAGTTTACCCGCTGCCACATTGGTGGTGCTCACACCAATAGAAAGTGCTCCGCGTTCGTAGACCACATCCGCACTCTTGCTGAAGCTGTAGGTCGGGCTATCGGGTAGATCGTTGACATTGAGTACCACACTACGCTCATTGAAGAGGCCTCCTTGATCGGTGGTGCGCAGGCGGATTGAGTAGGTCGAGCGGGTTTCGTAATCGGGGGAGCGGGTGATACGAAGTGCATTCCCTGCCAGGGAGAAGAAGAGGTTGTGGGTTGAGCCTGTACCCGACACCAGTGAATAGGTGAAGGATTGGGGAGTGCTGTCGGGATCTGCAGTACTGAGCAAAGCAATTTGAGAACCAGCGGGGATATTTTCATCAAACGCTGTGGCACTGAGATTGAGAGCTGTTGGAGCTTCGTTTAGGTCACGAACCGCCAATGCATAGGAGGTGGTGACAGGAACGGAACCGGCGACCGTGAAATCGCTGACCGAAACCGACACCCCATAAGAGGGCTTGGCTTCGTAGTTCAGGCTGGTGCCTGCCTTCAAGAAGAGAGCGTTGCCCACAACTTCAAAGGAGGCGGCATCGGCGCCGGCAAGGCTGACCGTGTTGCTGCCGAGGGCATCGTCAGTGATGGCGATGTCCGCCACTTTGATGGCGGCGAGCGTGGCGGTGTTTTCCTCCAGGCTGGTGATGCTGTTGTTGAGCATCACAGCGGTAGGTGCTTCGTTTACATCCGTGATCGCTAGCGCGTAGGAAGTGGTTACAGGAAGGGAACCGGCGACCGTCGGATCACTCACCGAAACAGTCAGCGAGTAGGAGACCTTGGTTTCGTAATTCAGGCTGGTGCCAGCTTTCAAGAAGAGGCCAGTGCCAACCACCTCAAAGATGGCCGCATCTGCACCTTCAAGGCTAATGATGTTACTGCCAAGGACATCATCGCTGATGACAATATCAGCCACCTTGATGGCAGCGAGAGTGGAGCTGTTTTCAGCCAGGCTGGTGACAGCATTATTCAGGGCTACTGCACTGGGCGGCAGGTTGATGACTTCCACCGTGAAGTTGTTGCTGACAGCTCGACTGGTGAAGCCAACAACGGGAATGGTTTGGCGAACCAGAATTGTTTCCTGGCCGAGGTCAAAGCCAATCACATCAGTTTGCACGACTGATACGGACCAGGTGCCGTCAGCAGCAACCAATGCGGTGCTTCCGGATTGGAGCAGCGTACCGCTATCAAATTCAAGATGAATTGTGGATCCAGGCATGCCACGCCCACTGATCACAAAGCCACTACGCAGATCGCTTGCGGAAATAGAATCATCACCCGTGATCGCGTCAATGCTGGGGACAGGTGCGTCTTCAATCAGGAAATCATGGGGAACAGCTGGGCTGGTGAGGCCCAACTGCGTGATGACTTGATAAACCTCGATAGATTCGCTGATGGGGCCAATCCGAGCGATATCCGAGGGCGAGACAAAAAATGACCAACGCCCAGCCTGATTCACATCTACAGAAGATCCAAGCTCTGGTGTAACGCCACTGGCAAACAGAACGATGATGGTGGCGCCTGGCAGCCCGGAACCGGAGATGGAAAAGCCAAGCTGGGCCTCCTCGGGCGAGATGATGTTGTCTGTGGCAATTGCATCGACAGTTGGCAGCGGTGCCGCTTCGATCACGAAGCTATGGCTTGTCACCCCACTGCTGAAGCCTGTGCCCAAGAGCTGCTGGCTGACCTCAATGGTCTCAACACCTTCAGCAAAGCCCACCACATCTTGAGGACTGATCGATAGGGACCAGATTCCCGCCGCATCCACGGTTGCGATTGCTCCGGCCTCAACGCCATAACCACTGCTGAAAGCAAGCAGAATGGATGCACCTGGCACCCCTGTGCCTTGGATTGTGAATCCAGCAATAGCCTCAGCCGTGGTTATTACGTCATCGCCGCCGATGACATCAATTGTGGGGGCAGGTGCGCTTTCAATCGTGAACAAACGGTAGGCAGTTTCACTGACACCATCACTGCCAGGCCAAGACTGATAGGCGATCACCATATCGTCGCCGACCCCCAGCAAACCCACTTGAGCAGGGGCAAGATTCAGAGACCATTGCCCATAATTGTTGACAACAACATTGTAGGCTGGCGAAATAACATCATCCGAAGGAGAAAAGAAGGCGTCTTCGAATTGAATGGTGACGGTGGCACCAGGATTGCCACTGCCCGTGATGGTAATGCCAACTTCATATTCCGAGACGGAAAGATTGTCATCGCCAGTGATTGTATCAATCGTAGGCGCAAGCAGCAAATCATTGATCGTGCCGATAACGGCTGTTGTGGTGCCAATGGTGTAACCGCTGCCAGATGCGAGGCTGAGTGCAACGGTGTCATTGGATTCAACGGTGTCATCGGCCGTTGGATCAATGGTGAGTGTGGCTGTGGCGGAGCCAGCCGCAAAGGCGATGGTTTTGCCGGTGCCTGGTGTCGCGCCGGTGTAGTCGGAGCTATCAGCAGTGCCGGCAATGGTGTAGTTAACGGTCAGAGCGCCGGTGGTGGGGCCAGTACGGGAGAAGGTGTAGACGAGATTGGTGCTGCCGTCTTCCGTGACGGAAGCAGGGGAGAGGGCGAGGGTGACGGTGCTGGGGAAGTCATCATTGGTGATCGTGCCCACCACCGCAGCTGTGGTGCCAATGCTGTAGCCCGTACCTGCGGCGAGTGTTAGGGCAATAGTTTCATCCGGTTCGATCTCAGCATCGGTGGTTGGATCGACCGTGACGTTGGCGGTGACGGCTCCAACGGCAAAGCTCACCGAATTGGTGGCCGGTGTGGCCGTAATGCCGCTGTAATCGGTGCCAAGGCTGGCGGTGCCGCCCACGATGTAGTTCACCGTCAGGGCAGAGGTGGTGGGGCCTGTTCGTAAGAATGTATAAACAAGATTGGCCGTGCCATCTTCTGAGACGCCAGCGCTGGATGACACCGCCAGGGTGATCACCGGCAAGTCATCATTGAGGATCGTTCCTACAACCGCAGCCGAGGTGCCAATGCTGTAACCGCTGCCTGCGGCAAGGGTGAGGGCGACGGTTTCATCGGGCTCGATCTCAACATCAGCAGTGGGATCGACTGTGACGGTGGCGGTGGAGGATCCAGCGGCAAAGCTCACCGTCTTGGTAGCCGATGTGGGGACGATGCCGGTGTAATCAGTTCCGAGCGTGGCGGTGCCGCCCACTGTGTAGCTCACCGACAGGCTGGTTGTGGTGGGCCCGGTTCTAGTAAAGGTGTAGATGATGTTGTTTGGTTCATCCTCGCTGACAAGCCCTGGCGCTGCAACAAGAGTGATGCTGGGGAGATCATCATTCTTGATCAGAGCTGTGGCGCTGCTGGCAGCTGGGTCGATGCTCGCTCCGATCGAATCGGATAGCGACAGCGTGAATTCCTCATCCGATTCGGGATTGGTATCGCCGATCACTTCGACCGTGATCGTTTTCTGACTTTCTCCGGCTACGAATTGAACGCTGCCATAGCTGAAGACGGCAGCGCTGAAATCCGTGGCGGTAGCGGGGGAGGCGCCACTTCCGCTGATACTCCAGACAGCGGAGCTTTGCCGATCGAGGTCCCCGGCGCGGCTGACCGTGAAGCTGAAAAGGGTTGAGCCGGTGTTGCCTTCGTTTCGTTGAACTTGATCGCCAGTTACGCGCAGGATCGGTGCAGGTAGGGTGCCCGCGAAAACAGCCGGGTCGAGAATGATTCCATTCGTAAGCCCATCGTTGTCGCCCCTTCCGCCGTCGCGGATCCAGAGCACGGCGCGTTCCTTACTGTCGTCGTTGTCATCATCATGGAAGATCGCGCCCGTGCCGGTGATCGGGTCGTAGTCGAAGGAATGCCAGGCCCCCGTTTTGTCTTGCTTGAGCAGGACGGGGTCTAACAAGCCTTCACCAGGCAGAATCACCTCCACCTTCTGCAGGCTGCCGGGGGCGATGCCGGAGAGCTGGAAGCTCAGTTGGCCGAACAGGGGATCGCGGCCGGCCGCCTGTTGCTGGATCGCCCGGCGCGCCGCGGTGCTGAGCGAGAGGAGGTTGAGGTTGTTGAGGTTGGAGTCGCCACCGGGCGAACGAATCAGCATCGCCTGATGGGCCTGCTCCTGAGGGCTGCTCTCGTGGGCCTCGGCGGGTAGCAAAGCCCAGTCCGTGCCAGAAAGTTGCAGCAGCCCACGATCGCCTGGAATCAAGCCGCTGAGGTCGAGCTGGATCGTTTCCCCGTTGCGCTGAAGGCTGAGGGTTGGCTCCAGGCCGTAGCGGCGTTCCAGCAGGATTCGCGGATCCAGGATGCGCCCATCCCCTGCGGCCGAAACCGCCAAGGCGCCAGCCAGCGATGGCTCGAATTGAACCCCCGCAAACGACCCCCCGAGCCTGGTGCGCAGCTCTTCCAGGAAGGGCAGCTGAGTTGGTGCCTGCCAGGCAATATTGTTCCAGCGCACCAGCTGGTCTTCGCCGGCACTGGCCTCGATTCGAATCGCCGGGCTGCTGGCGGCATCCACCCCGGCGAAACGCAACCTCGCCAAGGAAACGGTTGCTGTGCCGGGCCAGCCGGCGGCCAGCGGATCGCTCCAACTCAATTGCAGCGATCCATCCTCCCGGCTTTCGCCCATCCAGCCATCTCGAAACACCGAAACCACGCTGGCGTTTTCGAGCAGTTCCCCTAGCAGCGGATCACTCAACCGCACCATCAGGCCTGGGCCTTGCGAGGCCAGCGGGCCTGGTTGGTAGGTCAACTCCAGTTCCCGCCCGTTCAGCCAGCGACTGGTGAGCAGCAGCGGCGAGCTGTCGTTGTCCAGCAGCGTCAGCGTCGTCGGCGCTGCTGGCAGCTGCACGGCACCGGACAGGCTCTCGAGCACCAGCTCCAGCTCCTGGTCGCCAAGCAGTAAGCCATCGTCGCGGCTGGGCAGGCTGAGCAGGGCGCCCTCGGCACCGGCCGCGATGCGCACCAGGCCGGTGCGGCTGGGCAGTAGCGACTCGGCGCTGTCGCGGCGGGGATTCAGGGTCCAGCGCAGGGTCAGCTCTGCCGCCGCCGGACGGTCGAGCCGCAGTTGCAGGCCAAAGGCCGTGCCTTCAGCCAGGCGCAGGCTGCCCTCCACCCGCAAGGTCGGGGGAACGGCAACCGCGGGCGCCGGCACCACCAGGTTGGTGAGGGCCTGCACCAGGGGCCGCTCGGGACCATCGCTGGCCCCCAGGCGCAGGGCATAGGTGCCGGCCAAGGTGGCGGGATCCACCACCAGGCGGGTGCCATCCAGCCGGATACCCGCGGCCAGCGGGCGAGCATCTCCACTGCTGAGGCTGAAGCGCAGCGGATCGCCGTTGGCATCCAGCACCCAGCGCTGGCTGATCAGATCCCAGCCCGTCGGCGGGGCCTGGCTGAACAGCAGGGTCTGGGGCAGGTTCCAGAGCGGCGCCAGGTTGCGCTCGCGGATCGTGATCTCGAAGTTGAGCGGCACCGCCGTGGCGGCGTTGCCCTCACTGGCCAGCAACGTGAAGGTATGGCGACCCACCGCCTCGAAGGGCAGCGAACCCAGGCGCAGCTCCGCCGCCGCCGCATTGAAGCTGACGCCGGCCGGCGGCGTGCTGCCCTCGGCCAGGCTAAAGCTGAGGTTGGTGCCATCGGGATCGACGGCGAGGTTGCGCAGATTGATCACCTTGAGGTCGTCCGGGCCGCGCGGCCCGGTCTCGAGGCTGAGCCGCAGTTGATCCTCTTGACCCGGCACGCGGCGAGGTGCATCGGGCAGGTTGCTCACCATCAGGCCCAGGGACGCGCTGTCCTGGCGGCGGCCATCGCCGTAGTCGAGGCTGAGGGCGAGGGGTCCCTGGTGATCGAGGCCCGGTCGCAGATCCCAGGCGTTGATTACCCGGCGAGAGCCGCCGCTGCCCAACGTCAAGCTGGTCCGGCGCAGCGCCACCGGTTCGGCACTGCCGCCCAGCACGCGAATGCCCTCAAGCGCTGCGCCACCGCCATCGGTGGCCCCAGGGGCGGGGATCAGGCCGAGGTCCGCCAGGCTGAGCAGCCCGGAGCCGAAGCTGGCGTCCGGCTCGCCGCTGTAGCCCAGGGTCTGCAGCCGCAGACGCAGGGCTGTGGCCTCGTTGCCATTACCGAGGGCGCTGAGGGCGTCAGCATGGCTGAGGTTTTCGAGCAGCAGCAGGCCGCGGCCTTCCTGGAAGGTCAAAGCGCCTGCCGCCGCGGCGAGGTTGGCGCTGGGAGCCGTGAACGGGGCGTCCGGGCTGGCAGCTACCTGCAGATGCAGGGTTTGCTCCAACAGGGTCAAGCTGCCGGGCGGCACCGTGCCCAGGGGCGCCTCGGGCAGGGTTTCACGCAGGCTGAGCTGCAGGGTGAGGGCGCCAGCGGCGCCCGCATCAAGGCTGAACGCCTCCAGGGCCGCGGCCAGCTCTTCGGCCTGGCCGCGGCGGCGCAGCAGGATCGCATCCGGTGAACCCTGCTGCAACACCGTGAGCTCCAGCTCGCGGGAGCCCGCGGCCGAGATCAGGGTGGGTGGCAGCCCCAGGCCGCGGATCCGGTTGGCCGCGCCTGCCACCAGGGCCGGTCGGTAGAAGGCGGTGTGGCGGGTGGAGGCGGCGCCACTGCCGGCATGGTTCACCACCACCCAGCGGTCGATGGCCCGCGCTTCGGCCAAGGCGGCGGCCGAGAGATCCGGCGATTGGAAGTCCGGCAGCACGCCCGGCTGGCTGCCGGCCTGGGGAGATAACCGCAGGTCGTCGGCGCTTACCAGGGCATCGGTGGAGAGCTGCAGCAGCGTGCGCTCGGACTCGGCCGGGCTCGGATCCAGCACGGGATCCAGGCGCAGCCGGGCGTTACCCGGGCTGTCGCCCGCCACCTGGGCGGCGGGCAACTGCAGCGCCTCGATGTCGGCGCGGCTGGGCAGCCAACCGGCAGCCACGCTGCCGACCCCCACCCAGCTGAACGGCGCGGATACGCCCTGAACCCCATCGCCGAGATCCACGCCAATGCGCAGGGAGCCGCTCTGCAGGCCCTTGGGCAAGCTGAAGCGCTGGCTGCTGGTGCTGGAGCCGCTCAGCCCATCGGCGCTGAACGCGATCGTGCCGAGGCCGAGCGGGTCCAGGCCGCCGCTGCGCAGCAGCACCACCCTTGCCGAATCGACGTCGCTGGAGCGCAGGGTCCGGCCGCTGACGCT
>JBILDB010000406.1:0-13011 GCA_044352805.1 Cyanobium sp. | reverse complement strand
CCTTGAGAAACAGGACTGGCATCATCGGGTTCCCAGTCTGACTCTGCCTGCCAAGTCATCTGGAACGGGCTGGAGATCGTGCCAGGTAGAATAGACTGCAACGCTAAATAATTCGCTACTTCTTGATTATTAATGGCCAGGCGTTCAATCTTGATCGTACTGATTACATCCTCAAATTGTCTAAAGGCCAAAGCGTGCCCAGAACGCATTGACCGCCATTGTCCCTCTGAACGGGCAACGAACTGCTCAATGCTCATGCAACAATTGCGGGAGTTGGGCGAGTCTATCAGTTTCGGGGCGGGCGGACTGTACCATGTTGACTAGGCTGTGGATCATCAAATCCCTTGCCTCATTGGGGCTGGCCTTGATCACTCTGGATGGGGCTTGTGCGAATCGAGGCGTGGATTTCATTTCGGATAACGGAGATTATGGCAATGGTGGGAAGAGCAAAGCTATTTGTCTCTAGGTCAAACGCCATTGACTGTCCCACCATAAACCAGGCTAAGAGTCAAAAGAGTGCCGATCAACCATTTGTTACGGACAGAATTGAACCGCCGCGCCGTTGCACACTCTGTAGCGTCGAGGAGAGGCTACTGAAGGGGACAACGGATACTTGCATCGCTCGGCGGTTCATTCCGGTTGGCGACAACGTGCTCCAGCTGATGCGATAGCGACGCTGATCGCGGCTTGAACTTGCCCCCCGGTTGCCACGAGTAGCAGAAGCCGGTGCCGAACCCGTTGCAAGGCTAGCTTTTAGGATCGGGCGTGTACCTCCATCAAAGGCAGCGGAATCACCCCTTAAACTAAGGGAACGCACATAAGTTAGGTTGCTTTCTCCAGTGGTGGTAACGGTGGTACGCGAGTAAGGAACGCTGTCGAAACCGAAGGCATCGGCGTACTCAGTGGAATAGACGTAGCTGTCGATTTCGGCTTGATACCCTTTAGCGGCCAGTAGCTGAACATGCTCGCTCAGTTCTGTTTGATTGCGTGGTGCTCGGCCCAGCAGATGTTTGAAGTTGAGTTCAACGAACCGATAGGGTCCATTCTTCTCGAGAAACAGTCTCCTATAGGTGTCTGAGCAAGCAAGGGCGGAAATCAGCCCCTGTACTGTGAGATCACCCTGGAGGAACAGGCTTTCAGCGGTCGCAACTAGCTGCTCTTCCATCAAGTGTGCATTGCCAAACACCTGCCGGTAGGCAGCCCGCAATACGTCCTGCGCATGGGCTTGGTCTTGCCCTGATGAAGTGGTGAGTGTGATGGTGTTCATCATTGAGAAATCAGCAAAGGGAGAAACGAGTGTTGCGATAAGAGCAGCGAGAATAGTTTGGTCTTAGGCAACTTCAGTAATTGAAATGATACGTCCGCCACGGCGGTGGATGTAAGCCAATTGCGTGGTCATGTCCTTGCCAGAAACTAGGTAGCTGGCGTTGGGTGTGCGCTGGCGGCCACCGGCTGGTTGCGCCTGGACAGCAATCCGATACCGTTTTGTGGTGGGGTCAACCGAGCCGCTGAAGGCAGAGCGGCGGTTCAGACGTACGGTGGTGGTGCTCCAGCCACTTGGCAGAGCCCTAGCACCCAACGAATTCACCAGGCTGGAGGAGCTTTGCACGCTGTCGCTACTGGAGAAGCCCTGCACCAGCGCCAAATGACGATTAAACCCAATCTGGTTGCGGCCATTCTCCGTTTGGATGCGGGCGAATGGAACAGTGTGTTCGCCAAACCACTGTTGGTATTCTGAGCCATCTAGGTAGCTACTGATTTCCGCTTCGTAGCCTTCAACGGCCAGCCGTTGGATGTGTTCGCTCAGCTCGGCCTGGTTAGCAGGCGCGCGTCCGAGCAGGTGCTTGAAGTTGAGTTCTACGAAGCGATAGGGAGCATTGCTTTCGAAAAAGCGACGCCTATATTCAGGCGAACAGGCTATAGCTCGCACCAACTCTCGGGTGCTGAGATAGCCTTCGGCGAACTTGCTTTCGGCGCTGATTACCCTTTCGCTTTCCATGAGATGGGGGTTGCCCATCACTTGGCGGTAGGTTGCACGCAGCAACCCCTGAATCTGATCGGCGGTGTCTCCCGGGACACGTTGGAAGATTTCTTGGCTGCGCTGGCCGAGCCCGAATCCCACATACAAATCGCCACGCAGCGGCACGGAATCTCCTCCATCGCTACTACTACGACGCACAGGCGTAAAGGCTGTGCGACCCGTTTCAGTTCCTCCGAAACCTCCAAAACTTTGGGCTCGATACACCTGGGCTGGGACACTAATCGTGATGGGCTGATTCCTGGTCAGACTCACGAGGAGCTTACTCTTGGAGCCGATCGCGGAATCGCTGCCAGCAAAGTTCTGCTCCAGGGCGGCGATGCGATTGAAGGCCGATTGGGGCGAACCGGCAGGGCTGTTCCAAGTCCGGATGTAGGGGGCCGTGTCGTCTCCGAATGAACGTCCGTACTCTTCGGAATCAATGAGGGCGTCGATACTCGCGTCAAAGCCGGCGCTAGCAATCCTCGCCACTTCGGCGCTCACTTCGGCCTCATCCACTGGCGGGCGGCCCAGTAGATGCTTGATGGACAATTCAACGCAGCGATGGGGCGCCACGGCTTCATAGAAGCGTGAGCGGTAAAAAGAAGACTTCGCGAGGGAGCGAACGAACTCTCTAACCGTTAGCCGGCCTTGCTTCAGTTGCGATTCCGCAGATTCGAGGCGCTCACTTTCCATCGGCATGGTGTTACCGAAGACATGCCGATAGCAGGCGCTGATCACAAGGTTTAGGTTGGATTCATCATCACCAACCTTGTAGCTAACCGGATTGTCCAGGAGAGGCGTAGCGCCAAAGCTGAGTGCAAAGGATTGGTTGCTCATAAGATGTCTCGGAGGTGGGAGAGGGGGGTGTTGGCTTGGCGGAGGAACATGTCTCCAAACAGGTTTGATTGTTCTTAGTGTCGATCAGCAATCATTAAATAGTCATGCGGGGGTAATGCTTGCGATCACTCCTCCTTCGCGGTGGATCTGCTTGTATTTTGTTGATAACTGATCGAAGGGTACGAAGTAGGTGCGGTTTGATTGCTTGTAACGAGATACCGGTCTCACGTTGTTGGCGCGATACGCTGTCACATCCACTCGGTAAATGCGACCTTCTGCGCTAGCGCCTACTCCCAAACGGGTCTGAGCATCCTGGAAATTAGAAGATGGCCTGAAACTCCAGCCCTGGCTGTCCGGTGAGGAGGGTGGAATCACTACAAGCGCTCGGTTGAGATAGGCATTCCCACCAAGCCGCGAAGCTTTACCAGCAAGACTGCCTTTGAGGCTGCTGCTACTGGCCCCCCTGAGTAACTGGAAATTCCAAGTGAACTCCTGCATGGTGAGACAGCTTTCCGTCTTCCATCCCCTCTGGAAGGGAACAGTCCACTCACCAAAGGCGCTCTGGTATTCGTCTGAATCTACGAAGCTGTCAATGTCTGCGTCATAGCCATGATTATCGAGGCGTTCAGCGTGAGCACGCATCTCGTCGAAATCCGCAGGTGCACGACCAAGCAAGTGTCTGAAGGCCAGTTCGATATATCGGTAGCGTGGGCAGGCATCGAAGAAACGAGCTCGATAGAGATCGCTCTTGGCGATGGTGCGGATGAACTCACGTACGCTTAACTCACCCAGCTTCAGCTGGGACTCTGGAACTAGCTGACGCTCGCTCTCCATAACATAAGCGTTGCCCAACACTTGGCGGTAGGCGGCCTGAATCAGCTGCTCTTTGTTCGCTTCACTATCACCAGGAAGCAGCTCGAGGGGGAGGTCGCTGTCGAATCGTTCAACGCCTAGGACCGAGGCGGGGCCGAAAGGCATGGTAATGCATTCCTGGAATTACTCATGGATCATCTTATGAGATCGAGCTAATTCCACAGCAGTTTAACAAAGCGCAATCCTGACCTTGCCTGGCTGGCTGGAGGCTCTGTACGCACCACCCTGCCTATTGCTGCAAGCTCATAGTGGCTGAATTATTATTTTGCATGCGGCATGGGCAGCAGCACCTACCGCGCCCATTGGAATTCCCAGAGTTCTCAAAGCAGCCCTAACCCATGCAGTGGGCCGTGCCTACTGATCACCTCCAGCAGGACTGCAGCAGTCCCAAGCATCGCTACTCGGCCGTTCCACAGCTCGGAGTTGTTGTTCCAGCCCCAGGCCCACTTGCTCTGTTGGTTGGGCTTCGCTTTGCTGGGGAGCCGACCAGCTTGCTCGAGACTTGTTTCCGTTTCGGCCATCGCCTGCTCCACAAGCTCGGTCAAGGCGGCAATGAACGCTGGATCCGTGTCCAGCGCAGGGACACGACGGAAGTTTTTGACTCCGGCGACTGTGGCCAGCTCTCGATATTCCATGTCGATTTCTTCGAGGGTTTCGATATGCTCACTTACAAAGCTGATCGGTACTACCACAAGATCTTTCACTCCTTGCTCTCCCAATTCCTGCAGGGCATCTTCGGTGTAGGGCTTAAGCCATTCAACCGGTCCGACACGGCTCTGGTAGGCGAGGGTGAAGGGGTTGGTATGGCCGAGCTGCTGCTGCAGCCGCTGAAGGATCAGCTTGCTGCAGTCCACGATTTCTTGTTGATAGGGATCCCCTGCGTCCTCCACATAGCTCTTGGGCACACCGTGGGCGCTAAAGAATACATGTGCAGCGGAAGGATCTTCGCAGGCTTTTATTTCGCGTTCGATCAAACTAGCCAGCGCTTGGATGTAGCCAGGATGGTCGTACCAGCTACGAATGCAGCGGATTGGCAGGCGGCTGAAGGCCGGATCAGCATTGCGCAAGCGCTGCAGCTCCCGGAAGCTCGATCCACTGGTGCTGATCGAGAAGTGTGGGTAGAGCGGCAGCACAACTACTTCATCGATTCCGTCGGCTTTGATGTCTGCTATTGCAGATTCTGTGAAGGGATGCCAGTAGCGCATGGCTATGTAGCTGGTGGCATCCAATCCATTTTGTCGCAGGCTGGTTTGTAGTTCTCGGGCCTGCTGCTTGGTGATGCGTCGCAACGGTGAACCACCACCGATTGAGCGGTAGGCTTGCCGCGACTTGCCGCTGCGTAAGCTGCTGATCAGCCAAGCGAATGGCTTCTGCATCGCTGATAACGGAAGGCGAATAATTTCCGGATCTGAGAATAGATTGTACAGAAATGGCCTGACGTCCTGGATCCGTTCTGGCCCGCCAAGGTTTAGCAGGAGCACGCCGACTCGGGGCTTGCGTTTGGTTGCAGAAAGTTCCATGTCGGCTTTACATTCAAGATTCGCTTCAGCCATGCAGACTCTCGCGCGTCGTTCGGCGTGTCAGTGGGTTCCAGCAGTCGAGCTCCTTGAAAGAGCGGCCAAGTAGAGAGGCGCGCAGGGCGTCTAGGTAGATGGCACCTGAAAAGTCAGCCCCGCGAATGGAGCCAGCGCTGCTCAAATCAACGTTGTTGAGCTCTGCATATCGGAAATCTACGTAGTCAAGCTGGCAGTTTAGGAATCGAGTCTCTTCACACAATGCACCTCTCAATAGGGCATGGCGTAGATCCGCTCCAGCCAGTCGCGCGCCCCGTAGGCAAGCACCAGAGAGATTGGCTCCGCTGAGATAGGCGCCCATTAACGATGCTCCTTCCAGATCCATGCCGGAAATATCAGCACTGTTGAGAAAGGCCCCATTAAGTCTTGCTTGCGGGCCGATCGCCCCACAGCCTCGGAAATCGAAACCTTGGGGCCAAATTGTGTGACTGTCATAGCGAGCCAATCGTAGATCTGTGCCTTCAAGTCGGCAGCTTTGAAGGTCAACACCCCTAAGGTCTACTCGGCATAATCGCGCCTTGGAGAGATCTAGCTCGCTAAGTTGTAGGTTGCGCCAATCGGCTCCCCTGGCATCAAATGTGCCTTTATGACGATTGACAGGGGGTTTCTGCTGTTCGGGGTTGGTGCGCTCAAAGAAGAGCGAAGTGATGGGGGGAGCTGACGTCATGATATCTGGATGGTTGATTTGTGCTTGGTTAATGGCATCGGCTTTGTATTTATCGACTTAGGCTGACTTGCTGATGCTTGAGCTATAAATGGCGTACCCAATGAGTTCATAGCAGAACCTCAGTGGCTGAGTTGGATCGTTGGTTCAACTGTTGAATCATCTGCTCAAGGTGCAGCAGGCCCTCTCCTAAAAGGGATGCATCACTTGGGCTTGCATAGTTAGAATAGTGTGAAACTGCCTCAGTTTTTAGAAAGCCTATCGCCAGAGCCATGCTGTTGATTGGTACCCCTAATTCCCAATACAAATCACGCAGACCCCGTACTCCGGGAGGATGGGAGAAAATTGGGCGTCTCGCCGCAACTGCATAGATCGTTACTCTAAGAAAGTGCCAACAGTCGCGCCAACATGCTTCCGCTCTTGTCCCAGGATAAAGTGCACCACCGGGCCGAACTAAACCTGGATCTTTGCGAAGTAGTTGACTCTTGGCAGAGGTAACAATTAGGGGAGTTTTTGACTGAAGCCGTTGTAGGTTCTCAGCATTGACAGTAGAGAAACTACAGATGATGCCCAATTCATCATCGCTTAATGCACGAGCCTCCGCATCTGCTTGCTGAAGTATTGCACGAATAGCTGGCGGCAGAGATTGATCGTGCACCAAACCGAGTATGCGCGCTTTGGCTGTCAGCTGTCTTAGTCGTTCGTCCATGGGATCATTCTGGGCCCAGCCGTTTTATGTCATCGTCACTTGCGGTGACTTGAAGTATGTTGTTATTAGAGTCTGGATCATAATCGAGCACGGGCGTAGCAACCAGGTGGCCGTGACGTTCCAAGTAAAGCGCCCAGGCAACTTTTCCGGCAATACCTGGGCAGTTTAGTAGAACAGAATTTACCAGGTCTGAGCTTAGGCCAAGAGCACGCAAGAGCATCTTGCAATCATCTTGACTGTTTACAGACGCAGGGCGAATTGCTGCTCCTACGACCCAGCCTAGCGATGTGTCTTCAAGGGGTCCAGTGGAACTCAAGCAAGCCAATAGGAGATTTGCTCCCTTCCCAGCGATTTGCCTATGCTCTAATCTCCATAGCTCAAGATTATGTGGGTTTAGGGAAATCCGAAATCCGGGCTGACTGGCGTCAGGGGTAACCTCGTCTTGGCCTTGATGGGAATTGATAAGAGCATTGAGCTGGCTAAGGGGATCGCTCATTGCAATTCTCTTTGCAGGAAGAAGATCTTCATCCAGCTCGTTTTCCCAAGGATGGTAGTCAGAGCAATCGCTTCGGCCATCAGTTGAGTCCATCTTTGACGTGATTGACGATGAACCCATTGTTCAATCGTAGAAGGTAGTTTATTAATGCGAATCCCATTTTATTGTCCTCCAGTGCTCAGCATGGCAGCTGCAATCCAGAGCACGAGTCCCGTGATCACAAAACCACCGGCCGCCACTGTATTTTGCCAGAGCTTACGAGCCCATGGTGCGGGGGCGTCGGCGAGCCAGGCCGGTCGTTGGCTGATGGTGTCCTCCCAGAGCAACTTGGCTGGAGCTCGCTTGGCGGCTTTGTCCCTCCAGCTGCTGTCGTAGCGGGGGGCCTGCTGGTTGAAGGGCATGGTGCCCAATGCTTGGCCCGGTAAAGTACGCGTCCTTTGATAGGGTACGGTATTGTATCCAAATGTATCCATGTATTCGTCCGAATTTAGGAGTGAATCAATAAATGCTCCGAGACCATGTTCGGCGATCAAAATGGAGTAGGCGAGCCGCTCATGATTTCCGTGTACAGGACGTCCCAGGACCCGGTTCACTACCTGCTCAACCATGCGGTAGTTGCTGTTGCAGCGGTAGAAATCGTCCCGGAACTTGCGAGACAGTAGTAGACCCCGCACAAAATCTCGCATCGTGATCTGGCCGTTCTGCAGCTGTGATTCAAGCGCTGGCTCACGATCGACTTTGAAGGCGTGAAAGAAGATCTGTCTGTAGGCCTGTTCAATCTGGCTCTCAACGTTTCCTTTGCCACTGAGCTGACCGTTTCCTGACTGGAACGCACGGCTGTCCTGATCTTCCGGCGCCAGAAAGCTGTTTACCCGCGCATTCATGGTAACCAGTTTTGTGGTAAGAAGCGGAAGGGGCATCGGAGCACGAAATCTGATTGATTATCCAACGCCTGCAGGCTGCATCAGAACCGTCGTGACGAATCTACATCAAGCTTCATCCCATTGTTCTGGTCTAGCCGATAGCCTCCTTACTTGTGTCTGACACTCAAAGGCTCGCGAGTCTGGTTGCAGTTAGAAAGTCAAAGCTGGACTGGCCTTCATCGCTCCTAGAATCGATAGATCGTGTTTTGCCTTCCTGGCCGTAGCTAGGGCCTGGCGCGTCATTGCTTAAGTGAATGGCCCCTATCAAGCCTGCAGCAGGAATCAGGTAAAATAAAAGGCCCCGTAAGGGGCCAAAGCGAAAATCGACGCGGATCCTGCAACACCTGATCTGGGATCAGATGAGAGCGTTGATAGCGTAATCGATGTAATTATTGGCGATGTTGCCGGGATCACCTGAAATGCCGTGGTTGGCTTTGATATAGTTAAGGGCTTCGACGTACCAGGAGGGTGATAGTTCGAATGCGCGGTTGATTTCATCCAGGCCAGCGATGAGGTATTCATCGATGGGGCCGGTTCCACCAGCCACTAGACAGTAGGTGATTTGACGGAGGTAGTAACTGATGTCACGAGCACACTTGGCTTTGCCTCGTGCGTCCGATGCATAGTTGCTCCCTTGCATCTGGGTGGTGTAAGGGAACTTGGTATAAACGGCTTGAGCAGCGCCATTGACCAGTGCATCGGCTTTGGCGTTGAGTGCTTTTGCGGCCTCAAGGGCATTCTTAGCCCGCTCAAAGCGACCAAAGGCGGCGTTAAACTCGGTTTGAGACAGCAAGCGGCCCTGAGAATCAGCGGCGGCTACAGCCTCGGTGAGGGGGGTCTTCATTGTAGTGGAGAAAGGAGAAGTTGAATAGTATCAAGAAAGCTGAAAGACCGAATGCAAGATTCAGTGAATTAGCTGACTGCAGCGGCTGCGCGGTCGAAATAGGTGCCCACTTCGGACATGAGGGCTGTGCAATCACCGGAGGTGATGCCGTTGCGATCATTGGCGATCGAAATTGCAGCATCCTTCATCTTACGGACACCTTCTCCGACGGACGCGCCGGGCACGCCGAGAGCGAGATATGTTTCACGCAAGCCATTAAGGCAACGGTCTTCTAGTACCGAAGCGTCGCCGGCAAAAATCGCGTATGTGATGTAGCGTAGGATAATTTCCATATCGCGCAGGCAGGCAGCCATGCGGCGACTGGTGTAGGCGTTGCCGCCAGGTGCGGTCAAGGAGGGTTGCTGGTCGAATAATTCGCGAGCAGCGTTGGTAACAATGGCGGATGCACTAGATGTGATCCGATTGACAGTGTCTAGGCGCTTGTTGCTCTCAGCAACCATCGATGCGAGGGCATCGATCTGGCCAGAGCTGATGAATTCGCCGCGGGCATCAGCCTGGGCAACGACCTTGGTGAAGGCGTCGAACATTGAGGTGCTCCATGGACCTGACGGTCGATGTCAGGAAGTGGTTAGGGGGGAAGGGGTGTGACCGCCTACGCGATGCACGGGGTGAATGGCTGGTCACCAGTCAAGGCACCCAAACCGCTTCAGCCCACGTATTGTTGTCCCCCGCACGGCTCCCCCGAGAGATACTTAATAAACGGTCACCGTGTCGCCTAAAGGCATTGCAGCGCAATGCTTTGGGCGGACACGGTGACCGCTCACCTGCCTGGGCCATTTGGAGCACTGTCAAGTAGGGCGACAGCATCGGGCTCTGATCGCTTTAATAGTGGTTCCAATGGGTTCGGCTGGACTACTAACCGGGATGATGTCATGGCGCTGGAGCCGGAACACGCTCCGGGTAGGCAGGGAGTATTTGCCGCTGCCTGGGAGCTGACCTTGTCGCCCGGAGTAAGCGTTAAGGGTCAGGATTGCCCAGCCGAGCGCACAGGGCTGCAGCAGGAGCTTTTGGGCCACCGATTTCTTTTGCTTGACCCTTCCGGAATCGTTCTAAAGAGCACCTCGAATAATCGGCACATAATATAAGTCTTGCGGGCATAAAAACGCCGCCAGCGAGGCGCCTGTGCAAGAATATATTACATCAACTATTGACGAGCTCCCTAGAACTGCGGAACTTCTATGAGTGATTCATGCAACCACTGCTACGTGGTCAGAGTGCTGGAGCAAACGGACCCACTGTTGGCATGAAAATTCATCGTCCAATCATCATTGAAATCATGCCTGAATCAATCGCCTTGTTGATTTTTCGAGGTCTTCTATAGCCGTTGCCTGGCGCACCGTCCCTCAGCCGATACCATCCTGCAGAACCCCTCTGCTCTGGGCTCTGCGATGGCCGCCCAATCCCCACCAGCCCAAACTGCACTCCAGTTGCAGCGCCGCCTAGGTGAGCAACTCCTGGGCCTTAGCCAGGTATCAGAGGCGTTGATGTTCCGCCTGCTCGAACTTGAGGAACGGCTGGGGGCTGTGGTGGAGCAGCTAGCCGGCTTGAACGACCGCGATAATCAGACTACCCCTCGCCTGCGGATGGAGACCAGCGAGATTCTGGCCCTCACCGAGGCGCGGCTAGCCCGCCTGGAGGACCAGCTCGGCGGTAGCCGCTTACTGCTTGGTGGCTCCGGCGGCCCTGGGCATAACTCTAACTTCGGCGAGTTCGCAGGCCCCCAGGCCGGGATCAAGGGGGGGATCAGGGCTGGGGTGACCCCGGCCTTTCGGGAGGCGGCCTTTGATCCCTTCCCAAAAGAGGTGGAACAGGCCTTCATGGACGACCTGATCGCTTGATGATCAAGGGCGCCTGAGCCCCAGATCGGCTGAACTCCAATGCGCCTGAACGTCAGTCTCCGAGCCAGTCCCTCGGCAGTTCGGCGCTGTAGTCGTGGGTGCGCTCGAATTCAAAGGGGCCAGCTAACGAGCCCCAAAGTTGCTCGTGGCTGCGGGGGTCGTGGCCCTGGTCGATCGTGCGCATGCCCTGGCCATCGAGCTCGAAGCTGCTGATCAGGTAGGCGGTGGCACCCTTGCGTTCCACCAGACAGCGACAGCCCGGTTCCACCTCGCCGATGAAGCCGTTGGTGGTTTCTTTCACCATGTAGGTGCACCCCTCGAGCAAGCGCAGGTCATCGGAACGGATCTGCCGGCGCCGTTCGGCGTCCTCCACCGCGCCCCAGAAGCGTTCTCCCTTGCCGATGGCCTGGTTGTGGATCACCAGGCTGTCACTGCGTTGCTCCACCCGCAGCACCCGGATGCGGTAGGGGCGGCCTGGATCAATCGAGTAGCACTGCTCCAAAAGCAATGATCCAGGGGCCAACTGGGGCAGGGGCCGGAACTTCACCAAGATGTGGGCGAAGAGGGGCGGGTTTTCGAAGGCTTGGTGCTGGTTGCTGAAGCCGGCGCTCAACTGGCGCAGCAGGCGGGCGGAGGGGCTACTCATGGCCGGATCCTATGGGCTGCGGCGTTCCGGCATCGGAGCTGAGGCTGGAAACGCAGAACTTAGCAACTGGCAGCGATCCAGGCCCAACCAGATGGCCCCGCCTAGAGACCCAACAGCCGGATGCGGAACTCGGCCACCTGGCGGGCCATGGCCGGGTTGGTCAGCACGAAGGGATGGTCGGCGCAATTTATCAAGATTAGGTCAAGCTTGTCGCTGCTGGTCAGGACGTGGATGGGGTTTTCGGCGGTGTGGCGCTTCCAGGCCTCATCGAAAACCATGCCAAAGCTGTCGGCGTTATCGAATAGCTGGTTGCTGCTGGCCTCCGGTCGTGGAGAACGCATGACCCGTGGGGCGTTATGAATGCCAGGACCCAGATTTGAACTGGGGACACGGCGATTTTCAATCGCCTGCTCTACCAACTGAGCTATCCCGGCCCGTCGCTGACGCAACTTTGAGATCTTAGATCACAGCTAGTCCGCAGTCCTTGGCTTCGTTCTCGCCTGGCCGGAGTGCGGGCCAGGCAGATCAGTCCCAGTACATGCCAGCCGCCTGCCTCAAGGGCCGTGCAAGCGCTCAGGGCTGTCGATCCGGTGGTCAGCACGTCATCCACCAGGAGCAAGGTACGGGAACAGCGACGGCGGAAGCGGGCCCTGCAGGAAAAGGCTCCTTTCTGGTTATCAAGCCGCAGGCGGCGCCCCAGGTGATGTTGCCCCAACACCGGTCGGGTCCGCTCCAGCAGGTCGCGGCGCTCCAGGCCTAGTTGGCGGCAAAGCTCTTGGCAAACCAGGGGAGGCAAGGGGTTGCCAGGCCTTTTCCAGCTGGGAATGGGCACCAGTAGGGGACCCTCCCCCTGGCAGTGCAGAGAAGGGGTCATGGTGGCCACCAGGGCAGCCACGCGCTGGCGGCAGGGTTGGCGCTTCAGGTCGAGCACCAGGCCCCGCAGCCCGGCGCGATAGGGGCCGGCGCCCCACCAGGGCAGGGGCTCGAGGCCCTGACAACCATCGGCGGGTAGATCCAGATGCTTGAGGCAGCCTGGGCAGATTCCCCCAGGAGTTCCTGGGCTGCCCAGGGGCCGCCGGCAGAGTGGGCAGGGTTTGACGAACAACTTTTCCCAGTGATCGCGGGCCAGTTGGCGCAGGCCCATTAGCACGGGAGATCCCATGATTGGAGACTGTGTGGGGGGATCCCTAAGGGTTCCCAGGCATCGACCGCAGCATGGCAATCAAGGTGCGGTGGGCGTCCTCGCTGTCGCTCAGGGTGTGGTCAAAGGGCACCTCGACGGACTGGCCATCGACCTCCAAACACATGGCATCTGGACCCACTGCCAGCATCCTGGCTGCCTGGGCCGTGGGCAGGCCTGCGTAATGGTGGGCATAGGCCAGGACGGCTTCGGCATGGTCGTTGTTCATGTGGGCGCAGATTCTCTCGCTCACGGCGGGGGTGATGGGGTCAGCGGCCATAGCAAATGAAACGGGGCTGCCTGATTCTGGATTCAGCTGGCCCCAAACCGCTCGATCAGAAGCAAGG